>JAICKM010000122.1 GCA_025927935.1 Chloroflexia bacterium
AGCTCGCTGGGCTGGGGCTCTTGTTTGCTTTGGCCTATATATACTATTATTCCCGCGCGCCAATACACCGTTTTATTTCCCGCCTGCTGGGCCGCGCCGCCCCGCCCGACGACATGACCCAGGAAACCTTTATTCGCGCTTATCAAAGTCTCGACCGGTTGGGTCAGGACCCGAATCTAAGCGCATGGTTATACCGGATCGCATCAAACGCCTGCCTGGACGCCATGCGGCGCCGCAAGCGGTTTACCTGGCTGCCGATGTTCGACAGATCCGATCGGGACGAAGAGTTTACCACGGACGATTTTACCCCGCAGATTGTCGAAGCCGACGCGGTGCGTCGCGTCCTGGCCGACATGCCCGCCGCGCTGAGCATGACATTGGTGTTACGCTCGCTGGAAGGCTTCTCCTGCGAGGAAATCGCCGAGATTATGAACGTCCCTAAAGGCACGGTCTTTAGTCGGTTGGCGCGGGCGCGCGAGCAGTTCGCGCGGCTTTATGCCCGGGCCGGCCGAGAGGAAAAGGGATGACCTGTGCGCGTTATCGCGCCCTCATTTCGCGTTACCTCGACGATGAACTCACGCCGCGCCAGCGCGCCGAATTACTCGATCACGTAAAGCACTGCGCGAGCTGCGCCGCCGACCTGGCCCGCTACCGCCAGGCGGAAGTCTTATTACGCAAGATTCCTGAGGGCGAACCAGCGCCGAAGCTGAAACCGGCGGTGCTACGCGAAGCCCGGCGGCGCCGCCGGCGTGAGCGACACAGCCTGATCTGGCTGCTCTCCGCCGGGGGCCGGGCGAACCCGCGCATGGTGGCCTGTGTGCTGGCGATTGGCCTGCTGCTGCCCGTCCTGGCTGGGGTGTTGCTGCCCGTGGCCTCCGGGCAGGCCATCGGCGCTCGCTTTGGCTTCTCCGCGCCCGCCACGCCCACCTCGGCCTACCTCGACGTACCCGAAAGTCCGACTCCGGCGCCGCCCGGTCCGCTGTCGCCGCCGCATCTGGTCGCCACCAAGCCCTACGACGGCGCGGAAGGGGTCGATCCGCGCACGAGCCTCGTCGTCAGCTTCGATCAGGCCATGGATCGCCGCTCGGTCGAGCGTGCGTTCCGCCTCTCGCCGCCCGTGCCCGGCGAGTTCACCTGGGAAGCCGATAACCAGGTGCGGTTCCAGCCCAAGGCGCCCGGCCTGCTCCAGGGGGTCAGCTATAGCGTGGCCCTGACCGACGGCGCGCGCAGCTTGGCCGGCGCTGCGTTATCGCCCAGTACCGTATGGGCGTTCCACACCCAGCCGGGGCCGGCCCTCGACGCGGTGGTTCCGGCGCCCGGCGCCATTGGGATTACACCCACCGCGACCCTGGTGCTGACCTTTACGCAGCCCATGGATACCGGCTCGGTCGCCTTTACCCTCGCCCGGCGTCCGGCCCCGGCGGCCGTCCTGGCCGCGAACCGTGCCGAAACCCCGGACCCCGCAGCAGCCTGGACTCCCACCGGCAGCGCAAACTGGTCCGCCGACCGGCGGGTGCTGCGCTTCACGCCTACCGCCCCGTTGCCGACCGGCGAGCTACAGGTCACGCTGCAACCCGGCGCCCGCACCGGCAACGGCGACAATCTGGCCCCCACCGCCTGGAGCTTTACCGTGGCCGGGGACGGCAGCGGTGTGGTGCTGGCTGGCACGCACCTGCTGATGTTGAACGCGACGGTAGCGGAAATCGGCTACAGCACGAATGTCGACCAGAGCGACGCCGGAGCGCGCGCTGTCCAGTTTGCGCTCTATCCCGCCGGCCGGGCTATGTTGGAGAGCCGCATTCCCTGGCTCCTGGGCACCGCCGGCAGCGGCCCCTGGCCGCCCCTGCAAACCGGCGCTAGTCCCCCGGTGAAAACCTGGACCGCGCCCTTGCCGCGCTCGCTCGAACAACAGGCCGGGCGCAGCCTGACCACGACGATCCCCCTCCACGAGCCGGGACTCTATCTGTTGACGGCGGATAGCGGCGACGGACCCGCCGATCAGCGGCTGGTCGCGCTGAGTGATGAGGCGCTACTGCTGTTCAAGAGCAACGGCCTCTGGCGCGCGTGGGTCAGTAATCCGCTGACCGGCGCCGGGGTGGATGGTGCACAGGTGCGGCTCTACGATCAGGCGGGCGCGGTCCTGGCAAGCGGCGCCACCGATAACCACGGCCTGGCCGCCCTGGTCTTGCCGGCGGATGCCCATCCGGCCCTGGTCGTCGCCGAACATAACGGCAATCTGACCATTGCCCAGCCCGACCCGGCGGTGATCGCCCAGGCCGCCCTGCAGAGCGCCGATAACCTGGACGTGACGGTGATCCGCGACCGGGATCGTTACACTCCTGGCGCAACTGTGTTGTTCAGTGCCCTGGTGCGCCCGCCGAAAACCACACCCGCCGCCACGGCGATCACAGTACGACTGCTCGACCCGGCCGGGCGGGAGTTGGACGCCCTCAGTCTACAGCCGGACCCGCACGGCGCGCTACATGGCGCCTTCCCGCTGGCGGCGGGCGTGGCGCCGGGCACCTATTACCTGGCCTTCGCCCTCAGCGACCGGGTGTTCCATGAGCCGGTGCCGGTGGATCCGCTAACCCCCACCAGCGACCCGGCAGCCATGCAACTCAACCTGCAAGTCGCTGAGCCCGCCCTCTATGCCGGTGAATTACTAACCGCCACGCTGCAAACCAGTTATGGCCCGGCGCGGATGGCACCGGAGGTGCCGGTGAGCCTCAGCCTGGTGCCCCTGGGCGACAGCACCCCTACGCTGGTGCTGACGGCCACCACCGGCACGGACGGACAAGCGCTGGTCCCGTTGCGCCTCCCCGTGCCCGATTCCGGTCAAGGCGCCACGCCCTCCGGCTACCGGCTCGAAGCGAACGCGACCGACTCGCGCGGCCGGAGCGCCATCGCCGCGACGCTGCTCGAAGTGCGCGCGGGCCGCCTCAGTATGGAGCAAACCGTGCCCACGCGGGCCTTCGCTCCCGACTCCAGTACCGTGATCACGATTACCCTGCGCGACGAAGCCGGACATCCGCTGGCCGGACGGGTGGTGAACAGCGGCCTGGCCGACGCCGGGCTGGCGGCGACCAGCGATCCGGCACAAACGTCCTCGCTGCTGAACACTGTCACCGCGGTGACGGATGGGCGGGGCGTTGCCACCGCCACAGTGTCGCTGCCGCTGCAAGGCGCCTTCAGCTTGCGCTCGGTCGTCACCGACAGCGCGGGGATTCCCGTGTCGGCGGCGACGCGCGTGTGGGTCTATGAGCAAGCCAGCCATGTCTCGGCGGTGGTGCCCTGGCTGCCCGCGACGGAGGCGCTGCTGACCCCCGACCAGGAGAGCTACCGGCCGGGCGAGATCGCGCACCTGTTAATCCAGGCGCCGGGCGCCGGGGGCGGGTTACTCGTCACGCGGCTGCGCGACCAGATTGTGGATATGCAGAGCGTGACCTTTACCACCGGCGGGGGGGTGGTCGCGGTGACCGTGCCCGCCGATATGCGGACCGGCGACCCGCTCGTGGTGGAGTTCCTGCGCTTCGCGACGAACGACTCCGGGCCATACATCGTGAGCCGGCGGCTGCCCTTGCCGGTGCAGCCCAACCAGGAGCCACGGCTGGACCTGACCGTGCCCACCCCGCCGCCCTCCGGCGCCTATGCGCCCAGCAGTACGCTGCCGGTGCAGCTAACGCTCACGGATGAGGGCATCAACCCCGCTGCCGCCGAAGTGCTGCTACGCCTGAGCGCCCTGGGCGATGAGGCCGCACCGCTTGCGGCCAGCCCACCCACCGCGAACTGGCCCGCCGGGGACAGTGCGGCCCCGGTTATCCAGGCATCCACGGAGGCGCCGGTGTTCTGGAATGCCGGGCTGAGCCTGGACAGCAGCGGCCAGTTGAGCACGACGGTCCGGCTGCCCGCAGAGGCGGGTATCTGGAATCTCGACGCCTGGGCGCTCACTCCCAATGGCGTGAATCACAGCCAGGTGCTGGTGCGCACGCTGCCACCGCTCGCGGTGCAATGGGCCATGCCCGAATCGCTGGTCCAGGGCGACAGCACCACCGCCGTCGCTACCATCACCAATAACCAGGAGACCGCCGCCAACGTCAGCCTGCATTTACAAATGGGGGGCGATCATGCGCTGGATCTGACGAGTCCCCAGGAGCAAAATTTCCGCTTGGCCCCGGGCGAGACCCGGACCGCGACGTGGACCATGCGTGCGCCCGCCCCCGGCACCGTACAGGTCAGCCTCGACGCCGCCTGGGGCGCGCCGGGGGCGCCGGGCCTCACCGTCCACCGCAACCAGGCGATAATCGTGGCGCCCTACGGCATCGTGGACGAGCAAACCCATGCCGGCACGGTCGGCGATAGCGAATCGATTAACATGACCTTGCCGGGGGATGTGGATCCCGCGACTGCCCGCCTCGATATCTACTGCGCGACGACGGTGCCGGGCGCCCTGGCCGGCGCTGTGGCCGAGTTGACACCCAGCAGCGGCGCGGGGTCGCGCGGGCGGATCGATGAGGTCGCCGCCCGTCTCGCCGCGGGGGCCACGCTACGCGCCCTCTACCGTAGCCAGGGCCTCGACCCGGACGATCTACCCGCCGATCTCGCCGCCAACAGCCAGCTCGATTTGCAGTATCTCTACAGCGCGCAGGGCGCCGACGGCGGCTGGGGACCCTGGCCGGGCACCACCTCCGAGTTGCCGGCGACGCTGGCCGTGCTGGAAGCCCTCCAGCAACTCGGCGCGGAACCCGACAGCACGCTCGACGCGCAAACCATCGCCCGCGGTGTGGCCTGGGTGCAACAGGCGGCCAGCGTGCCCGTCATACCGGGAGCCGCCGTTGATCCGGCACTCGATCCGGCGGTCGCCGATGCCACCGCGCGCGCCATCTACCTGCTGGCGCGCTACAATTCGGCTGATCCCACCAGCGTCAACCGGCTGCTGGCCGCCGAGCCGCGGCTGAGCCTGCGCAGCCGCGCCTACCTGGCGCTAACCCTGGCCCAAATCGGGCGCACCGAGGAGGCGCGCTTGATCGTGGCCCGCTTGGCCGCCGCCGCCGGCAGCAGCGCCGATCCAATCGTCCTAGACGCGTTGCTGATCGCCGATCCAACGGGGGCGCGCGGTCCCGTTGTGGAGATCGCACGCGCGTTGCTCGGTGCCCGCGTGGGGGCTACCTGGGCGACGCCCGATGAAACCGCGGCGGCGGTGCGCGCGCTCAGCCATTACGCCGCGGTGGTGCCCGAAACGGCGACTGCGGGCAGCTATCGCATCCTGGTCAACGGCCAGTTGGTCCGTGAAGTCGCCGCGGGGCCGGCGGCGCCCGATGGTGGGCGCACGCGGCTGACGGTATCCGGCGCACGCCTCCATTCGGGCACCAATACCGTCCGCCTGGAGACGAGTGGGGCACGCCTCTATTACAGCCTGCGCGTGCAGGCGCCCCTGGCCGCGGACGAACACCCTATCGCCACGCGGCAGAGCGATAGCGCGCCGCTGGGCCTCTTGCGGGTGTACGAGCCGCTGGCGCCATCCGCCGTGCATGTGGCGTTGACCATGACCGTCGGCATCCCGATGGGGCCGATGCGCCTGGACGATCCGCTCCCCGCCGGGCTGACCCGCTTGCCGGGACTGCGCTTCGTGCGGCTTGACGGTCCGCCGGACGCGCCCATCGCCGTGGACCTCGCGGGCGCGATTCAGGCGGTGGACCATATGCCCGAGGGTCGGGGCCTGCGCGTCTGGTTCGGGCCGCTGCCCGCCGGCAAGTACGCGCTCTCCTATGACGCCGCCACTATCGCCCTGGGCAGTTACACCGCCCTGCCTGCCCTGCTGCAAACCCAGGATGATCTGGATATCTGGGTGCGCTCCGGCAGCGATAGTCTCTTGCTCGACCACTAGCGCAGCGCCGCCGTCCTGCCAGGGCCGGGTCGGTTTGAAACCGGCCCCTACCATTCAACTGCACGATGGCCGCCTGGTGGGCCCCACCCGCAGACTCCACGGCCCGACTCCCGACAAATCCGGGGCAGGTGGTATAATGAGCGCGAGCTATGGCGGCCGGCCCGGTCGATGGGCGCCCGCTATGGAACCCGCGCGGCCCACGCCCGCCCGGACCGGCCAGACCCCGGCAACCGGTGCGATTATCTGAGCACGCGCCGCGCGGGGCGGTTAATTTGCATATCCACACGGGGCGCGCCCCGGGCGCGCTTCCGGCTGTCAGGGAGGAATCATGGAGCAATTTATCGTCGAAGGCGGGCATCCGCTCCACGGGGTGCTGCGCCCGGCGGGCAACAAGAACGCGGCGCTGCCGATGCTGGCGGCGGCCCTGTTGACCGATGAGCCGGTCGTTTTGCAGAATGTGCCGGAGATCGACGATGTCCGGGTGATGCTGCGGCTGCTGGAACGCCTGGGCGTCGAGGTGGAGCAAAGCGACCACGCCGTGCGGCTCTGGGCGCGGGATCCGCAAGCGTCGGCTCTGGACCCCGATCTGTGCCGGCGGATTCGGACCTCGCTGCTGCTGGCCGGGCCGTTGCTGGCCCGTTGCGGCACGGCGGCCCTGGGCTTGCCCGGCGGCGACACCATCGGACGGCGGCGCAACGATACCCACCTGCTGGCCTTGCGCGCGCTGGGCGCCGAAGTCGAAGTCTCGGACAGCCAGTACAGCTTCCGCGCCGAGCGCCTGCGCGGGGCCGAGATCTTCCTCGATGAGGCCAGCGTGACCGGCACCGAGCAGGCCATGCTGGCCGCCTGCACGGCGGAAGGCACGACCATTATCCGCAACGCCGCATCGGAGCCGCATGTGCAGGACCTGGGCCATTTCCTCAACATCCTGGGCGCGTGCATCCACGGCATCGGCAGCAACACGCTGGAGATTCGCGGCGTGCCTCGCCTCCACGGCGGCACCTACCGCATTATGTCGGATCACATGGAGGTCGGGTCGTTTATCGGCCTGGCCGCCATCACCGGCAGCGAAGTGCTGATCAAGGATGCCGTCCCGGAGCACCTGCACATGACCAGCCTCGTCTTCCAGCGGTTGGGGGTGCGCACGGAAGTGCGCGGGCCGGATATTTTTGTGCCCGGCGGCCAGGAACTGCGCGTGGAGAGCGATACCCACGGCGCGATCCTGAAGATCGACGACGGCCCCTGGCCCGCGTTCCCCAGCGACCTGATGAGTATCGCCCTGGTCGTGGCGACGCAGGCCGAGGGCACGGTGCTGATCTTCGAGAAGATGTTCGAGAGCCGCCTCTTCTTCGTGGATAAGTTGATCGGCATGGGCGCCCGCATCGTGCTCTGCGACCCGCACCGGGCGGTCATCATCGGCCGCTCGCCTCTGCACGGCGAGGAGTTAGCCAGCCCCGACATCCGCGCCGGGATGGCCCTGCTCACGGCGTCGCTTTGTGCCCGCGGCACCAGCGTCATCCAGAACGTCGGCCAGATCGACCGCGGCTATGAGCGGATCGAGGAACGCCTGGCGGCCGTCGGCGCGCGCATTCGCCGCGTCGGCTAGCACGCGGCGGAGCAGGCCACCGAAGGAGGCCGAGCGTCATACGCTCGGCCCTCTGCTACTTTCTGGTATAATTAAAGGGCTTTTTGCCTGTTTTATATTGCTTGGCGGACCGCTTGCCGCCTGTAAGCGGTCCCTGGAGAAGGGAAACGATGTTCAGCGAGAATCCTGAGACGAATGTGAACGCCGGGAGTGATCCGGCGCCGGAACTGGAGGCGGTGCCGTTCCGGCGTCCCCCGAATCGCCGCCGCTTCACGATGCGCTATACCATCATCGACGAGCGCGGCAGCCTCAGCTTTGTCGGCCCGTGCCAGGGCCTGAAAGCACTCGTGGCCGCCTGTGCCCAGGATGTTCACCGCACGGCGGAAGACCTGCTGACGGCGGCGGGAGAATATGACAGCGACCTGCGCGACAGCGTGCTGAACGGCCTGCACGTCTTCGACGAACACAACCTGCCCGGCAACTACGCGGCGATCCACGCCGCGCTCCAGGCGCCGGGCGACGACACGGCCACCAGCCCCGTCTTTCGCGTGGTGGACGACGTGACCCGCCAAGCCAGCTTGCACCCGGTCAAAGCCGGGTTGGTGCTGTTCAACCTGAAGCAAAAGCGGATTGTGCAGGTCCAGAACACCTACGCCGACATTCAGCGCGAGGATCGGGGCCGGGTGCGCAAGAACGGCCGGGTGACGGGCCGTTACTACGACTACCGGCTGCCGCTTGAGTGGCAGGTGATTCCCTAAGCCATGCCGCCGCCCACCGCCGCGCAACCGCTGGCCGGGCTGCGTGTGCTCGACTGCTCCCGCGTGCTGGCCGGACCGTTCTGCACCATGCTGCTGGGCGACCTGGGCGCCGACGTGATCAAGGTGGAGCACCCCGGCGGCGACGAGACGCGCACCTGGGGGCCGCCGGAGGCCGGAGGCGAGGCTGCCTACTATCTTTCGATCAACCGCAACAAACGCAGCCTGGCGCTCGACCTGAAACAGCCGGAGGGCCAGGCGGTCTTGCGCCGGCTGGCCGCGCGGGCCGATGTCTTTGTGGAAAACTTCCGGCGCGGCACCCCCGCCGCCTGGGGCATCGACTACCCGGCGCTCCAGGCGCTCAACCCGGGCCTGGTCTATTGTACCATCTCCGGTTACGGCCCGGTGGGGCCGCTGGCGGCGCATCCCGGCTACGACTTCGCGGTCCAGGCCGCCAGCGGCCTGATGAGCATTACCGGGGAGCCGGGCGGGGAGCCGATGAAACTGGGCGTGGCGATTGTGGACCTACTGACGGGACTCTTCGCCGCTAACGCGATCCAGGCGGCGCTGCTGGGGCGCGAGCGGCAGCCGGGGCGCGGGGGGATGCATATCGAGGTTTCGCTGCTGGAATCGGCGCTGGCCGCGCTGATCAATGTGGGGCAGAACGTGATCGTCACCGGGCGGGATGCGGGGCGCTACGGCAACGCGCACCCCAACATCGTGCCCTACCAGCTATTTGCCGCCGCCGACGGCTGGTTTGCCCTGGCTGTGGGCAACGACCGCCAGTTCGCGGCGCTTGCCGCCGCACTGGGCCATGCGGAGTGGCCGGGCGACCCCCGCTTCGCCACCAACCCGGCCCGCCTCGCCCACCGCGAGATCCTCATCCCGGAACTGGAATCGATCTTCCAGACGCAACCCATCGCCCACTGGCAAGCCCTGTTGGAAGCCGCCGACATCCCGGGCGCCCCGGTGCAGACGGTGGCCGAGGCGCTGGATAGCGCGCAGGCGCGCGCGCTGGGCATCGTGCGCGAGGTGGCGCACCCCACGGCGGGGCGCATCCGGCTGGTTGGCTCGCCGCTGCGCTTCGACGGCGCCCTGCCGCCGATCCACCGTCCGCCGCCCCTGCTCGGCCAGCACACGGACGAGATCCTGGCCGAACTGGGTTAGGCCAGGCGTACCGCTACCGGTGCCCGGTCGGGCCGGTTGCAAACCCGCCCCTACAGGCCATATGATCCTGATCGGCTACGAATGACGATCCTTGTGCTCCGGGTCGCGGTTGCCGGGGAGGCGGTCGGCGACGAAGCCGCCGAAAAAGCTGCGCAGGACCCCGCTGCCCGCCTGGCGCATGGTTTCCTTGGCCTGGCGCTCGGCGGGGGTCAGCGCGGCGTTCGGGTTGAGCCAGCCGGTGCGCGCGTTGCGCCCGGCGATCAACGCCGCGCCGAAATCCCGGCTGCCCACGCCGTCCAGGTCCGCAGAGTCGGCAGCGGCCAGCAGATCGCGCAGTTCGTGCAAGGCGACCTGGTAGCGGTCGAGCCAGTTCAGCAGATTATCACGGTTAGCGACCAGTTCGGCGCGGACGGCCAGCGGATCGCTGGAGGCCATGCGGCTCGCTTCGCGGAAAGCGGCGCCCGCCAGCGGCCCCATGTCGCGCCAGGCCGGGCTTTCGCTCAGCATGCGCATCAGGGCGAAACTGGTCAGCACCGGCAGGTCATGGATTGCCGCCTCGAAGCTGTCGTGCTCCAGGGGGTCGGTGAAATAGGGCTTCGCGCCAACCGCCTCGGCAAAGCCGATCACCTGGTTCACGGCGGTCTCTTCCGCGTTCGCTAGCGGCAGGATGCAGTAGGGCGCGCCCACGAACAGATCGGCGGCAGGCGGTTCGTCGAGCACTTCGTCGCTGGTGATGGCGGGCGCGGGCACGCGGCGCGGCAGCGGGTGCCCGCCGACAAAGCTCACTGTGCCCGGTAACAACTCGGCGGCCCATTGCAGCACCAGGCGCTTGCCGGGCGCGGTATCGGTGACGGTGGCTCCGCGCGGCACCAGCGGCCCCAGCGCCGCCAGGATCTCGCGCACCTGGAGTGTCGGCATGGCGATAATCACGAAGGCCGAATCGCGCACGGCCCCCGCCAGGTCGGACGCGATGCGGTCGACGCTGCCGCTCTTCTGGGCCATCTGCATATCGCGCGCCGGGTCATAACCGACCACGGTGAACTGGGCGGCCCGCCCCTCGGTCGTCTGCATATACTGGTGCAGAGCCAGGCCCAGCGAGCTACCGATCGTCCCCAGGCCGACAATGGTGATTTGCGCCATTCCAACGTCCTTTCCGGCCGGGGTCCGCCCTAGCCGCGCGAGAGAAAGAAAAACTCGGCCAGTGCCAATACGACGAAGAGCAGCAGCGCGTTGAGTCCGTTAAACACCGAAAACAGGGCCATGCTCAGGCAGGCGACGACAAACAGCGCCAGCAGTCCGGCCTGGCGTACCGCGCGGCGCAGATCCTGGCGATGGACGCGGTGGGTGAAGATCCGCCAGCCGAGCGCATAGAGCGGCAGAGTCAGCCCGGCCATGAGTGCGGCGAAGAACAGGACCAGGAACCCGACGATCCACGGCGCCCCGGTCAGCCCCGGCGTGGGCGGGGGCACAAAGATCAGCACGTAGCCGAAGACAGCCCAGGCCGCCGTGCCGAACAGCCAGAAGCGGCCCATACGCAGGCCCTCGGCCACTGACCAGAAGAGCGCCGCCGGTCCCAGCACGAGCAACGCATAGACGCCGACCCGCCACGGATCCCAGGGACTCGTCAACGCCTCGACATCATGCGTCGCCAGCAAACCAACCAGTACCAGCAGGGCGCCCGCTCCGGCCAGGCCCACGCCCCAGAGGTAACTCGGTGGAGGCGCGGGGCGGGGCGGGCGCGGAGTGCGACGCCGGGTGCGCTGCGGCTGCACGGCAGCCGCCTCGCCGCCTTCCGGCGGGAGCGCGGCGCGGGCGACGGTACGGCGCAGACGCGGCGCGGCGGAGGTCGCTTTCGGGGGAACCGCCGCGCCAACGGGAGCGGTCGTCTGGTTTTTCTCGGCCATCGGCTTAATTCACCACTGCCAGCGAGCCGCGCGCCGTTTTGACCACGTCGATGCGCGAGGCGAATTCGTCCTTCAACTCGTCGATATGGGTGATGACCAGGATCTTCTCGAAGTCATCCTGGATGGTGCGGATCGCTTGCACCAGGCGCTCCCGCCCCTGCGCGTCCTGGGTGCCGAAGCCCTCGTCGATGATCAGCGTCTGCAACTGCGCGCCCGCGCGATGCGCCAGCAACCGGCTAAGGGCGATGCGCACGGCGAAGTTGATGCGGAAAGCCTCACCGCCGCTGAACATCTCGTACTTGCGCGCCACCCCGGCGCCATCGCTGATTTTTATGTCAAGTGTTTCGATGACGCTGTCTTTGCTGCGCGCCTGGCGCTGGGTCTCAAAGGCCAGTTGCATCCGCCCGTCGGTCATGCGACTCAGCAGGCGGTTGGCTTCCTCGGCCAGTTCGGGAACCACCTGCTCGATAATCATGGCCTGGATGCCACCCTTGCCGAAGGCTTTCGCCAGGTCTTCATAGATCGTCTTCTCGGCGCTTGCCAGCGTCAACTCGGCGGCCTTGATCGCGCGCTCACTTTCCGCGTTGACGATGCCTTCCAACTCGCGGTCCAGTGCCGCCTGCTCACGTGAGAGGCGCTCGAAGCGGTCGCGCTCGTCGCGCAGCTTGCTGTCCTGCTCTTGTGCCTCCCGGCGGCGGCCGGCCAGGTCATAGACCGCCGCGGCCAGGCGCACCTCTTCGGCGCGCTCCCGCGTCAGCCGGGCGGCATGGCCCTCGCGGTTCTCCTTCTCGCGGACCAGGCGCTCGGTATCCGACTCCTGTTTCTCCTCGGCGGAGCGCAGGTCGGCGAAGCGCCGCTCGTAGTCGTTCAGTTGCTGCGACTCGGTCGCCACCCGGCGGTGCTCCTGTGCGTCGTAGCCCAGCGCGGTCAGGCGGGCGGTCGCGTCCGCCAGCGCCTGGCGCTCAGTATGGGCGTAGTCGGCCATATCCAGGCGGACCTGGAGCGCCTGTAGATTGTCGGCTTCCCGCGCCAGGCGGGTTTCAGCCTCGACCGTGCCCTGGAGTTCGCGCTCATAGGTGGCCTCGCGCTTCTC
>JAICKM010001017.1 GCA_025927935.1 Chloroflexia bacterium
GGCGTCGGTGCTCTCGAAGACGACGGAATGACGCGAGCGGCAGCGGCCACAGGCGATGATGCGCATGCCCGGCTCGATCTCCCACGCGTTACGAATCATATTCTCGTCACCCTGTCGCACCCAGAACGTGCGACGATTCCCACACGCAATGCACGCCGGCATGCGGCCTCCACTAGGGGCAGGCTCGTAGGGCGGCTCTTGACGAGGAAGCAATCGCGGCATTTGTTTTTACCTCACCTTTCGAACACCATCAGTGTACCATATAATGGTCATTTATGTCAAGAAGTGAGCGGTGCGAGGACTCCGCCCCGCGTCCACCTTCCACTATCTATAACGTCACAGCGACCCGAAAGATAACACCCTGCTGGTGAGAGAGCGGGCAGGATGCGTGCCACTCCTGTTGCATCCATCATAGGTCCAGCCGGGCCGCCTGGCATGATGTGAAACTCACGGGCAGCGGGCAGCGGGCAGCGGGCAGCGGGCAGCGGGCAGCGGGCAGCGGGCAGCGAAGAGTGTAGGCGATGCGAGGGCTCGGCGGGTCGCGTTATCCGCACAATGCCATTGCGACGACTTTCTGCCTGCTGCCCTCTGGCTGCCGCCTTCTACTCGCTGCACACGCCAAAGGGGCCGATGTGGCGATACTTCTCGTAGCGGCGCGCCAGCAACTCGTCGGGCGGGAGCGCCAGCAAGGCGTCGAGCTCGCTCACCAAGCGCTGGCGCACGGCGGCGGTGGCCGCGGCGTGGTCGCGGTGGGCGCCGCCGGGCGGCTCGGGGATGATCCCGTCGATAATGCCCCCCGCCAGTAAACCCTGTGCGGTAATGCCCAGCGAGGCCGCGGCCTCGGGCGCATGGGTCGCCGAGCGCCACATGATCGCGGCGGCGGCCTCCGGCGCGGCGACGGAGTAGAAGGAGTGCTCCAGCATCAGGACCGTGTCGGCCACGGCGATGGCCAGCGCGCCGCCGCTCCCGCCCTGCCCGATCACGACCGCGATGGTGGGGACGCGCAGGCCGGCCAGCACGGCGATGCACGAGGCAATCGCCTCCGACTGGCCGCGCTCCTCGTCGGCGACGCTGACCGCCGCGCCCTGCGTATCCACGAACGTGATGACCGGCAGCCCCAGCGTCTCGGCCATGCGGAAGAGGCGCTGCGCCTTGCGGAAGCCCTCGGGGTGCGGCATGCCGAAGTTGCGCTGCACGTTCTCGCGCGTCCCGCGGCCGTTCTGGTGTCCCACGACCATCACGGCGCGCCCGTCGAGGTAGGCGGGACCGCCGACCATCGCGGCGTCGTCGCCGAAGCGGCGGTCGCCGTGTAGTTCGATAAAGTCGGCAAAGGCCCAGCGGATGTAGTCGAGCGTGTAGGGGCGCTCGGGGTGGCGCGCCACCTGCACCTTTTGCCACGGCGTCAAGCCGGCGTAGAGCTCGACGGTGGCCTCGTGCAGGTGCTCTTGCAGCGCCGCGACCTTCCCGGCGGCCTCTTCGTTCCCCGCCTCGGCCTCGTGCTGCGTCCGCGCCAGGTCGTCCTGCAGGCGCGCCAGCGTCTCTTCCAAATCCAGGTGATTAGCCACGGCGGCCGTTCTCCCGCGCGCCACCGGCGACCATGCGCAGCGCGGCGTAGCCGTGGCCGGCGTCGGGCCGGTAGGTCCGCGCCGCCAGCAGCCCCAGCAGCCCGGCCAGGGTGCTGCGCAGCTCGGCGCGCTGCACCACCGCGTCGACCATGCCGTGCTCCAGCATGAACTCCGCCGTGTTCACGTCTTCGGGCAGCTTCTTCTTAGCCGCTTGCTCGATCACGCGCGGGCCGGCAAAGCCGATGAAGGCGCCGGGCTCGGCGATGTTGACGTCGCCCAGCAGCGCGTAGCTCGCCGGGACACCGCCCACGGTGGGGTCGGTCAGGATCGAGATATACAGTAGGTGGCGGCTCTTCAAGCGGTCCAGCGCGGCCACCGTCTTGGCCATCTGCACCAGGCTGTAGACGCCTTCCTGCATGCGCGCCCC
>JAICKM010000929.1 GCA_025927935.1 Chloroflexia bacterium
GACCAGGTGACGGGCGCGAAACCGCCGCCCGGCCCCGGCCCATCGGGCAGGAACGGGGCAAGCTAGCCCAACATTGCCGGTAGCTGCCAGATTAGGAGATCGCAACGCCGTGCGTCCGCGCAGGAGGCCAACATGTCGCACGAGAACGACGCGGTGAAAGCCGCCAATACCACATTCTGGGATGGCGCTGCTGCCCGGTGGCGGCAGCTTGACCTGCCTGCCCCGGCTCTGTTGCAGGATTGGGCGGGCCACCTGGCCTGCGCCTCCGGCGCGCTGCTGCTCGATGCGGGCTGCGGGGTGGGCCGGTGGAGTGTGCCAGTCGCATCGCTGGGCTATCGCGTGTCCGGCGTGGACCTATCTCCGATGATGATCCGGGAAGCGCGGAACAAAGCCCGCAGTTTCGATCTGACGCCCGACCGGATCCGGTTTCAGGTGAGCGACGTGGAACACCTGCCCTTTCCCGATGCGCGGTTCGACGGCATCATCTGTCTGAACGTGCTGGACTTCGTGCCGGTGCCGGCGAGCGCACTGCTGGAGTTGCGGCGGGTGCTGAAGCCGGGCGCGCGGATGCTGGTGGCGACGCTGGGCGCCTACTCGCCCATAAAATACGAGCACTGGCGGCGCTTTCTCCCCGCGAACCCGGTACCCGCCATCGCGAACCAGATCTTGCCGTGGGAAATGGAAGCATTATTGCAGGAGTTGGGCTGGGAAATCATCCACCAGCAGCCCGATTTCGAGCCGTCGGCGGCGGGGCAACCCAACCGCTACGACGAAGCCTGGAGCCGGCAGATCGGCGACCGGATCCTGCAACAGACGGTGGCCTCTAAGTGGCTGTTCGTCGCCCGGAAGCCTGCCGCGCCACCCGCTGATCACCCGGATCCCGCTATGGAGTCAGGGCGACGGGAAAGGTAAAAACCCCCGCCGCCTTCACCACGCTGTCCTCCAGTTCGCGGCTCGTCGGTACCTCGTAGGCGGCCAGCCGGACCAGCCCTTCGTGCGGGAAGTAGCTGCGACCAGGGTCGCCAATCAGCACACGGGTGCCGCGGGCATGGGCCACCTGTAACCAGGCCAGCACGCGGGCGGCAAGCGGTTGCTCATAACAGATGTCGCCCGCCAGGATCAGATCGGCCACCGGTGGATCAGCGGCGAGCAGATCACGTCCTGTATAGGCGACGCGCCGCCCATTGGCTTCGGCGTTGAGCGCCACAGCGGCCTCGCAGAACGGGTCGATGTCGGCGGCCAGGATGGCGGCGGCCCCGGCTTGCAGCGCGGCCAGGGCGCACAACCCCGAACCGGCAGCGAAATCCACCACCTGCTTTCCGGCGACCTCCGCGGGGTGGTCCAGCAAGTAGCGGGCGAGGGCCAGGCCGCCCACCCAGGCGAAGGCCCAGAATGGCGGCGGCACGCCCCGCGCGCCCAGTTCGGCCTCGGTCATGCGCCACAGCGGCGTGATCTCGTCGGCCAGGTATAGTTGCAGTTCGGGCACGAACGGCGGGCGCTGCAAGCGGGTGTTTTGCAGGATGAAGCTGCTCCTGTCGGTGATCATGGTCCCCCGGCTCCCCGGATGCCTTATAAGTCACGACGACTGAACGAGAAGAGGGCCAGCGCCACGCCCACGGCGGCATACACCAGCGCGTAGTAGACGATGTTGGGATTGGGCGTAGCGAGCGCACCGAACGGCGAGACGAAGTTGCCGGGCAGCACGTTGGGCGGCTGGAGCACGAAAGCCGCCTGCCGCCATAGCGCCTCCACCGGCAGCACCCAACTACTGACCTCGCCAATGCGCACCGCCGTTTCCGACTGCAACACGGCGCCGATCTGCTGCACCCAGGTGCCGATGAAGGTCAGGCCATAGAGCATGAACAGGGCGACGCCGTTGGTCAGCGTGGAGAGCCGCGTGCCGCCGAGCAGCGAGAGCGACAGCAGCACCAGGGCTTCCAGCAGGATCAGGCCGATCCCGGCCAAGGCGTTCGGCGGCATATAGCCCACCAGCAACTGGGTCGCCAGCAGCACCCCGCTCGCCAGCAGACCCAGGTAGATGAGCAACATGGCCGCGTAGCCCAGATACTTGCCCAGCAGCACCTGCCAGCGCGGCACCGGCTTGGTGACGATGGTCTGGATGGTGTGCGAGGTGATCTCGCCCGACACGGCATCGACCGACGCGAAGATGGTCAGCATCACCGTCAGCCCATGCACGACGTAGAGGCCCGCCAGCACCAGGAAGTTGTAGGCCGCCGTCAGCAGCGGCGCCGGTACCGGCCGCTCGCTGCGCAGGTCGTTGATCAGCATCGAGAAGCCGAAGGCATAGAGACCCACGAAGATGATGCCCAGCAGCAGGGCCACGATGACCATCCAGCGGCGCCAGGCCTCATGGAAGGTGAGCCGGGCCAGGGTCAGCACATGGTTCATTGGCCGCTATCCTCCGTGCCCACGATGTCGAGGAAGATCTGTTCGAGCGAGGCCCGCCGCGGGGTGAGCGCGTAGAGCTTGGCCCC
>JAICKM010000843.1 GCA_025927935.1 Chloroflexia bacterium
ACAGGCGGATGGGCAGGAGGTAACCGTGAAGTCATTGCAATTAACGTGGGAGCAGGTTACCGCCTGGCGGTTGGCGCAGCAGGGCCTCGCGCCGCGCCTGGGCCGCGCGGGATTCCGGGAAGCCGTGCAGCGTATGATCGGTGCGCAGGCACAGGTGATGTCCGCCGCCGAACTGGCGATGGGGGCGCGAGTGGCTGGGCTGACACGGGAACAGGTGCAGCGGGCGCTATGGCAGGATCGCACGCTCGTCAAGACGTGGGCCATGCGCGGGACGATTCATGTCTTTGCCGCCGAAGATTTGCCGCTGGTGGTCGCGGCGCGGTGCGCGGACGGCGGGCGCTACCGGCTCCATGACTTCCTCCAATTGGGCTTTACCGAGGCGCAGTACGACGCGTTCTTGCGGGCGGTGCCGGAAGTGCTGGGCGAGGAGCCGATGACGCGGGAAGCGCTGGCGAACGGCGTGGCCGCGCGGATGCAGGCGCCTGAGGTGAGCAGAGCACTGCTGGGGTCCAGTTGGGGGACGCTCTGGAAGCCCGCGATGTTCCGGGGCGAACTGTGCTTTGGGCCGAGTGCGGGCCGCACGAATACCTTTGTGAACCCCCGCAAATGGCTCAGTGAATGGAAGGAGTGGGATCCGCAAGAGGCGCAGCAGGAGGTTACCCGGCGCTACCTGCGGAGCTACGGGCCCGCCACGCCTCGCGACTTCGGCTTCTGGTGGGACGGCGGCGGGACAGCCTTCGGGAAGAAGATGTTCGCGGCGCTAGGGGACGAAGTGGAGACGGTGGACGTGGACGGGTGGCAGGCCACCGCGCTGCGGTCGACGCTGGAAGCGATGGCGGCAGGGCAACCGGCGCCGAGTGTGCGCTTGCTGCCCATGTTTGATGTGTATGTCCTGACGCAAAGTCGGCAGCTGGCGCCGGTGCTGGCGCCGGAGCACAAAGGCCAGGTGTTTCGTCCGGCGGCGTGGGTGAGCGCCGTGGTATTGGTGGCCGGTAAGATTGAAGGAGTATGGGAGTACGAAACGCGGCAGGATCAGACGCGGGTGCAAGTCCGCATGTTTACCACGCCGGCAAAGCAGATGCGCCAGGGTATAGAGGCGGAGGCGGAACGACTGGCAAGCTTTCTGGATACACAAGTGGTGGTGGAATTTGGCGGTGGGGCGTAGTGGGGCGCCGGTTGGCAAGGAGTCACGGCAGGGTCGTGTACCGGATCCAAGCCCGTCGCAAAGGGCGATGAACTCGGGCCTAGCTGGTTGATCCAGGCCCGGCCCCGCTAGATCCCGGACAGGGATTTTCCTCGAAGTCCTGATTGGCTTCGAGCAGCGCCATTCTACTACAATAATGCAACATCGTGCGATAAATAACCTCGAAGAATTTTACGCGAATAATTTAAAGAAGGCGCCCGCGGCCGGATGGGCCGGGGCGCGCGGAGGCAGGGATGTCGGAACACGCACGCGATCTACTCTTGCGCGGGCGCGATGCGGTCCTGGCGAAGGAACGCGAAGAGGCTCGCTTCTATCTCGAATGGGTGCTGTCCACGGACTCGGATCTGGACCAGCAGACCGAAGCCTGGTATCTGCTGAGCCAGATCGCCGCCAACCCCGCCGAGCAGCGCTCTTGCCTGGAAGAGGTGCTGGCCGCCTACCCCGGCCACGCCGCCGCCCGCCGCGACCTCGCTGTGCTCGATGGGCGCCTGAAGCCGGAAGACATCCTCGATCCCTGGGCGCCGCCCCAGCCCATCCAACCGCCCGCCACGCCCGCCCCGCGCGAGGTCCAGCGCTACCTCTGCCCCAGTTGCGGCGGTACCCTGGCCCATAACCCGCAGCGCGGCGTGCTGGCCTGCGTGTTCTGCGGCTACCAGCGCCCCGCCGCCCAGGCCGCGGGCAACGGCGCCGTGGAAGAGCGCGACTGGATCGCTACCATGCACACGGCGCAGGGCCACCGCTGGGTCTTGCCCACCGCGCGCACGCTGGGCTGCCAGGGCTGCGGCGCCACGGTGCTGCTGCCGCCCGCCCATGCCGGCGCCACTTGCCCCTTCTGCGGCGCGCCCTATGTCGTCGTGATCGTCCACCAGGATCTGGTCGAACCCGAAGGCATTATCCCCTTCGCCATCGACGGCCATACCGCTCTGGCCCGCGCCCAGGAATGGATCACGGAGCGCCGCTTCCGCCGCGACGACCTGGCCGCGGGGGCCACCTTCATAGCGCCCAGCCCCATCTACCTGCCGTTCTGGACCTTCGACCTCTACGGCACGGTGCTGGCCCATCGCCCTCCCCCCGCGCCCCGCTTCGGCAACCCCGTCCCGGCACCGCCGCCCGCCCGCTACACCGTGTCCTGCGACGATCTGCTGGTCCCCGCCACGACGGGGCTACCCGCGCCGCTGCTGGAGGCGCTGCACTTCGACACGCACGCGCTGGTCCCCTATACCGCCGAGCACCTGGTTACGTGGCCCGCCGAGATCTACCGCGTCGCCATGGCCGATGCCTCCGTGCAGGCGCATACCCGCGTCGCGCCCCACTTCGAGAAAGAGGCGCTGCGTATTGACGTGGCCCTGGGCGACTCGGATGTGACGCTGGTGATAGACCGGCCCAGCATCTATATCAGTTCCTACAAGCACGTGCTGTTGCCCGTGTGGGTCACGGGCTACCAGTATAAAGAGGGGCGCTACCCGGTCATCGTCAACGGGCAGAGCGGGCAGGTCCATGGCCGATTGCCCATGGGGCGGCTGGGCCGGTTCCTGACCAGCCTGGGTGAGCCGTAGCCCGCCCCGCGGGGCCTGAGCGTCCGCCACCCTGATGTTGCCGGTGTAGACAAACGTTCATAAACGCACCACGAAGAAACGAAAGACGCGAAGAGTACGGCTAATATAAACCGTCTTCGCGCGCTTCGTTCCTTCGTGG
>JAICKM010000276.1 GCA_025927935.1 Chloroflexia bacterium
CCATCGGCACGTACATCTTCCTCGGCCCCACCGGCGTCGGCAAGACCGAGCTCGCCAAGGCGCTGGCCGAGTTCATGTTCGGCTCCGAGGACGCGCTGATCAAGATCGATATGTCGGAGTTCATGGAGCGGCATAACGTCGCCCGCCTCGTCGGTGCGCCTCCGGGCTACGTCGGCTACGAAGAGGGCGGCCAGTTGACCGAGGCCGTGCGCCGCAAGAGCTACTCGGTGATCCTGCTCGACGAAATCGAGAAGGCGCACCCCGAAGCCTTCAACATGCTGCTGCAAATCATGGAAGACGGCAACCTGGCCGATGCCAAGGGCCGCCGGGTCGACTTCCGCAACACGATCATCATCATGACCTCCAACGTCGGGGCCGATGTGATCAACCGCGACCTGAACATCGGCTTCTCGTCGCGGGCCGATACCGAAAAGAGCCAGAAGCGCGATTACGAGCTGATGAAGGACAAGGTGGTGGCCGAGCTGAAGAAGACCTTCAAGCCCGAGTTCATCAACCGCCTCGACGGCGTGATCGTCTTCCACTCGCTCAACAACACCGAGATCCGGCGCATCGCCGACCTGTTGCTGAACCGCCTGCGCACGCAGATGAAGGAGCAGGATCTCGCAATCGACGTGAGCGATGAGGCGATGGACCTGCTGGCGAAGCGCGGCTACGACCCCAACTTCGGGGCACGCCCGTTGCGCCGCATCATCCAGAACCTGATCGAGGACCCGCTGGCCGAGGGGATGCTGGAAAGCAAGTTCAGCGCGGGCGGCACCATCGAGGTCTCGGTGGAGAACGACCTGCTGAAGCTGGACAGCCGGCCCGCCGCGGAAGCGCCCGCCGAGGACGCCCCCGCGGAGGAAGCGCCCAAGGCGAAGCGCAAGTCCAAGGCCGACAAGGAAGCCGCCGGGGTCAGCGCCGGGGGCGACGACGAGCCGGAACCGGTCGCCTAACGCGCCGATCCGTAGCAACCAGAGGGGGTGGGTCCGCTTGGATCCACCCCCTTCGTTATGCCCGCTACGATTGGGGCGGAGGTCGTAGTAGCGGGCGCGCAGGTCGTACAGGCCGCTCTCGGCGTCCTGGTACTCCCCGGCGTAGCGGCGGGGATCGGGCGATAGTATCGCTGAATTAACCTTGTTAGCGAGCGGGGAGTTTGCTATAATTCAGGGTTCAGCCTACCGCTAGCCTTACCATCCGACTCATGCTGCCTGGCGTTATGGCCTACCGAATCCGCGCGCACCAACTGAAGGAGTGAGCATGAAGGCATCCGCGCGACTCCCCCGCTTGCTGGGCATCCTGATTCTGCTGGCGCTGACGTTCGGCACTGCCAGCCCGGCGCACGCCTTTGGCGACTCCCATTTCTTCCCCGAAACCGGGCACACGGTCAGCGGCCTCTTCTGGCAATACTGGCAGACCCACGGCGGGCTGATCCAGCAGGGCTATCCCATCTCGGACGAAGTGCTGGAAACCAGCGACCTGAACGGCCAAACCTACCGCGTTCAGTATTTCGAGCGCGCCGTCTTTGAGCTACACACGGAGAATGCCGGCACGCCCTACGAGGTGCTGCTGACCCAACTGGGCACGCTGCGCTATCGGGCCAAGTACGGACCGGCGGGGGTGCCGTCGCAGCAGCCGAACACCGCGAACGCGCTCTTCTTTCCGCAAACCGGGCATACCCTGGGCGGCGCGTTCCGGGCGTTCTGGGAAGCGCACGGCGGGGTGGCGCAACTCGGCTATCCCATCTCCGACGAGTTCCGGGAGATCAGCGAACTCGACGGCAAGACCTACACCGTGCAGTACACCCAGCGCGCCGAGATGGAGTGGCACCCGGAGAATCAGCCGCCCTTTGACGTGCTGCTCAGCCAAGTGGGCACCGAGCGCTATAACCTGTACCATCCGGGCGGCCAGGGTCTCCAGCCCGCCCCGCCCCTGCCCTCGCCCACGGCGACGCCCGTGCCGCCCTGCGACCAGGATCTGCCCGCCGCAGAGAACGCCACCGTGACCCCGCACTGCGGCCCCATCGGCACCATCTTCGTCGTCCATGCCACCGGCTTCACGCCGAATGAGCCGATTGTCTTCTGGGATATGACATCCGACAACCAGGTGGCCGGCACGCCTAGCCCGCTCAATATGGGGCCGCACGGCAGCGACATCGACACTGTGATCGACAGCCGCCATCTGCCCGCCGCCCACGAAGGCATCTGGACGACCACCTACCGCGGCGAAGTCTCCGGGCACCGAGCGGTCGTCTCGTACAAGATCACACCGCTGGGCCTGAACCCGCCGCCGCCCGTAGAGCCGCCCGGCGGCCCCGCGCCCACGGCGACCGGCACACCCACCGGCGGCGGGCCACCCCCGCTGACGCCGACGCCCGGCGGCCCGCCCCCGGTCAATCCGCCGGGCAGCACCGCCGACTGTTCGGGCATCCCGGCCGGCCAGAACATCACCGTGCTGCGACCATGTGCGCCCGCGGGCACCGTCTTCTACTTCAACGCCGGGGGCTTTAAACCGAACGAGATGCTCACCATCGACGTGAAAGATCCCTCCGGTAAGGTCGTGGACTCGACCGGCGAAGAGAGCGCCGACGAACAGGGCGAGGTGCTGGAGTTGACCTTTGGCACGGAGCAAACGGCGGCGCCCGGTATCTGGACGCTGACGATGGTAGGCAGCGAGAGCCACGCGACGGCGCGCGGCTACTTCAAAGTCACGGCCCGCGGGTCCATCCCGCCGCCGGTCTGCGATACCTCCGGCACCCGCAACGGCCAGGCAACGCCGAGCGCCGGGCGCCTGGGCGATGTGCTGGAAATCACCGTGACCGGGTTCCAACCGGGCGAGCAAGTGGCGACCTGGATTACCCTGCCCACCGGCGAAATGGCCGGCAGCGAACGGCCCGAAGACATCCCGATCAACCCGGACGGCAGTATCGGCCCGCTGCCCTTCCAGATCGATCCGAGTGCGGCGGAATTGCCGGGCCGCTGGTCGGCAACCTTCCAGGGCGCCAAGAGCGGCAACAAAGCGACCGTCTACTTCTGCGTGGCGCCCTAACCCTCACAGCGCCACGGGTACACACCGGCGCGACGCGATCCGCCTCCGCCGGTGTGTGTTTAGCCGTGCGCACGGCGGCTGCGACAGGTACAAGAGGAGCGACGATGGCGGAGAAACCTCTCGCCGGGCGGGTTGCGGTTATCACCGGGGTCAGCCGGCGCATCGGCATCGGCTTTGCGGTGGCCGCGCGCATGGCCGGCATGGGCGCGGACCTGCTGGTGCAGTCGCACACGACGTATGACGCGGCCCAGCCCTGGGGCGCCGATCCGGGTGGCGTCGAGCCGTTGCTGGCCGAGCTTCGCGCGTACGGCGGGCGCGTGGAGCATGTCGCCGCCGATTTCCTGGACCCGGCAGCCCCCGCGCAGGTGATGGCCGCCGCCGTCGCCGCCTTCGGGCACATCGACATCCTGGTGGCGAACCACGCCTACGGCGTGGAGGGCAGCCTGGAGGAGGTGACGGCGGAGCAGATCGACCGGCACATGGCGATCAACGTGCGGGGCAGTCTCTTGCTGGTCCAGGCATTCGCCGCGCAGCACGACGGGCGGCACGGCGGCCGGGTGGTGCTGCTGACCTCCGGCCAGCACCTCGGCCCGATGCCCAGCGAACTGGCCTACATCGCGTCCAAGGGCGCGTTGCATCAGCTTACCTGGAGCCTCTCGGCCCATCTCATCCCGCGCGGCATCACCGTAAACACGGTCAACCCCGGCCCCACCGACACCGGCTGGGCGTCCCCGGACCTGACGGAACAGGTCCGCCTGCACGCCCCGTTGGGGCGCTGGGGCCGGCCCGAAGACGCGGCCCGGCTCATCGCCTGGCTGGCGACGGACGACGCCGCGTGGATCACCGGACAAGTCATCAACTCGACCGGCGGATTCTAAGCATGTAAAAAGGCCGGCCCTGAGCGGACCGGCCTCTTAATTATTGACTTTGGATGAGTCCCACGGGCGCGAACTACCTGTCGCGGGCGCCCGGCGCCGTTACGACTCTAGCCTTCTAGGTGGCCGTGCTCATAGAGCCAGCGCGCGAAGCGCAGGCGCTTGTAGTCGTCGGTCCACTCATTGAGATCGCCATGCTGGATGCGATTGCGCGCGGTCAGCAATCGCGCAGTCTCAGCGGGAGTGAAGCCGGCCAGCGCCAGGGCCACCAGGGTTTCCTGCTCCACCTGCTCAACGTTCTCCGCCGAGTGCTGCATCTGGGTGTTCGACATTTCAGACATTGCCGCCCGTCCTTTCCCATGTGGGGGATCTACGTGCCATCATTCCGCCGGGCGCCTTTGCTCGTTAGCTTAATTATAACCGTCCGGCGTATGCGGGCCAATAGCCTGCTGGTCCCATTCCGGATGGGACTTCCGTCCCCCTGTTCCCGCCCCGTCACCGGGACCGGGTGAACTTTCCTCTACTTAAAACAACGTTCGAGGTCATACAAAGGTTCCTTTCGGTTTTCCCGGCCCTGGCGCCCATAGACCTGAGAAGCGGCGGCCCTTGTCGAACCTCCTGGAGCGGTCGCCCGGCGAATGCCTTCCGTACCACCCAGCATCAACCTTGATGCCGAAATAAAGGCAGAAAGCGTGCCAAAGCCGCCTGCAATCGCGGGCGGCTTTGGCGGCGAGGGTGGTTCGATTTGGGCGGGCTACGATCCGGTTAAGGCCGGCACCACTCGTACATGCGCGGGAAGGGAATGGTCTCGCGGACATGAGGCAGGCCGCCGATCCAGGCGGTTAGGCGCTCGATGCCCATGCCGAAGCCGGAGTGGGGCACGCTGCCGTAGCGGCGCACATCCAGATACCACTCATAGGCTTCGTGGGGCATGTTGTGTGCGCGCATGCGCTCTTCCAGCAGCGCCAGGTCGTGGATGCGCTGGCTGCCGCCGCAGATCTCGCCGTAGCCCTCCGGGGCGATCAGGTCGGCGGCCAGGACCACGTCGGGCCGCTGGGGATCGGGCTGCATATAGAAGGCTTTGATCGCGGTCGGGTAGTGGGTAATGAACATCGGCTTGTCGAACTGGCTGCCCAGCGCCGTCTCCTCGTCGCCACCGAAGTCGTCGCCCCACCGGGCGTCATGGTTCACGGTGCGCTGCAAATAGGCAATCGCCTCGTCGTAGGTGATGCGCGGGAAGGGCGGCACGATCTTCTCCAGCTGGCCGGTGTCGCGCTCCAGGACCTTTAGTTCCTCTTTGTGCGTTTCGAGCACCGTCTTGACAACATAGGAGACAAACTGCTCCTCCAGTTCCAGCAGGCCCGGCAGTTCCATAAAAGCCACTTCCGGCTCGACCATCCAGAACTCCATCAGATGGCGGCGCGTCTTCGACTTCTCGGCGCGGAAGGTCGGACCGAAGCAATAGACTTTGCCCAGGCTGCCGATGGCGGCCTCGTTATAAAGCTGGCCGCTCTGACTGAGAAACGCGGGCTGGCCGAAATAGTCGACCTCGAACAGCGTCGAGCTGCCCTCGGCGGCGCTCGGCGTCAGGATCGGCGCATCGACCAGCGTGAAGTCGTGGCTGTCGAGATAATCGCGGACCGCCTTGACCACCCCGGCGCGCAATTTCAGCGCGGCGTTCTGTCGCGAGGAGCGCAGCCAGAGATGGCGGTTCTCCATCAGGAACGCCACGCCATGCTCTTTCTCGGCAATGGGGTAATCCTGCGTGTACTGGTAGACCTGAACGTGATGCACCGAGATCTCGACGCCGCCCGGCGCCCGCTCGTCGGCGCGGACGGTGCCGGTGGCGGCAAAGGCCGATTCCAGCGTCAGCTTATCGGCGGCTTCCCAGTCCTCGCCGCTCAGATCGCCCTTGAAGGCAACAAGCTGGCAGACGCCGCTGCCGTCGCGCATCACGATAAATTGCAGCTTGCCCTTCGACCGGTGGTGCTGCACCCAGCCGCGCACGGTCACTTCCTGCCCGACGTGGCTGGGTAGATCGCGGATATAGACGGCGGGCGCTTCCGCCGCGGGCGCGGCCTGTTCTGTAACTTCAGTGTCCGACATGCTTCTCTCCTCCAGACCCGTTCTCGCCGTGTGCGAAACGCGGCAGTGTACTATACCATAACCGGGCCGGGCTTAGCTACTCAGGGGAACGTCGGGCGCCGCCAGGCTCTGCCCACCGGCCACGGAGGCGTTTTCGGCCAGGGGCAATTCGACATAGAACGTGCTGCCCACGTCCAATTGCGACTCGGCCCAGATGCGCCCGGCGTGGCGTTCGACGATCTGGCGGCTGATGTAGAGACCGAGGCCAATGCCGCGCTGGTGGGCATAGACATCATGGGAGCGAAAGAAGCGCTCGAACAGTCGGGGCATATCGTCGGGCAGAATGCCGGCGCCGTGATCCCGCACGGCCACACGAACCAGGCCATCCGTGCGGGTGATGGTACAGGTAATGGCCCCCGCCGCCGAGTATTTGAGCGCGTTGGTCAGCAGGTTGACAAAGACTTGCTCCAGGCGGCCCGGATCGCAACGGACCATCCCATCGCCGGCGCCCTCCAAGTGAAGATCCGGCTCGCGGGCGCCGGCGATGGGGCGCACGCTGTCGATGGCCCCGCGCAGCACATCGCGGATCGCGCATAGCTCCCAGTGAAACTCGACTTTGCCGGCCTGGATGCGGCCCATGTCGAGCAGATCGTCGACCAGTTCGGTGAGGCGGTTCACCTGCGCGGCGACGGACCCTAGCATCCTGGTGTCGCGCTCGGTGACGGTGTAGCCGGGCGCCAGGCGGCGGACCAGCAAGTCGTTGAACCCCTTGATCGCCGTGATCGGCGTGCGCAGTTCGTGGGCGGCAATCGAGAGGAAATCCTCTTGGCGGCGGGCCACTTCCAATTCGGCGCGCACCCGCTCCAACTCGTGCGAGACGCTGACATCCCGCGTCACCGAAATCACGCCGATGATCGCGCCCTCGGCATCGAAGTACGGGGCAAAGACGCTCTCCACGGTATGCAGACGGTCGCTATGCACATGGGCCATCGCGGCCAGGGTGACGCCGGTGGTCAGCACCGTAGCGAAGGTGTGTGCCCAATCGTGCAGCGGTTCCACACGATATTTCGCATAGTGATCATAGTTGCGGATGACCTCATCGTGCGGCACGCCGACGACGGCGGCTTGCAGGCCCACCAGTTCTTCCGCCGCCGGGTTGATCAGGATGATCATGCCCTCGCGGTCGTAGACAATCAGCGCGTCGTGCATCGCCCGGATAATGCTGTCTAGTTGCCGCTGCTGGCTGAGCACGGTGCTGTAAAGCAACTGGTTGTCGATGGCAACGGCGGCCTGGCTGGCAAAGAGGGTCAGAGTGCGGATGTCTGCCGGCGTGAAGGGCTTGAAGACCATGCTGAACACGGTAATGGTGCCGAAGGGCCGGCCCCCGTGCAGCAGCGGCACGGCCAGGGCATTGGTCACGCGCTGCTCGCTGGCCCGCGGGATGGCGCCCGCGAAATGTTGATAGCTGTTCTGGACCTGGGGCTGGCCCGTGGCGAAGGCCCGGCCCGTGACGCCCTCGCCCGGGGCGACGGGCGGATAATCATAGTCGGTGCCGCTCGACATGCGTGTCACAAGTTGGCCGGTGGCGGCGTCCCAGAGGATCAAGGCGCCGCCGCTGGCGCCGACCAGATCGACGGAGCGTCCGATCAGGATGCGCAGAACCGTCTCCAGATCAAGCGTGGCTTCCAGCGAGGTCGCCACGGCCTGCATCGTTTCAAGCGCCCCGGCGCGCTGTTCCGCGGCGCTCAGGGCGCGGGTATGCACCAGCAACTGCGCGGCCAGGCGAGCCAGGCGCCGGACCAGCGCCTGTTCCAGCGGCGTGTAGTGGTGCGGGGCCGGGCCGGCCAGGTAGATGGCGCCCAGAAAGTCGCCGTCGATCTGGAGCGGCGCCGCCAGCATGGTACTCGCGCCGATCCCGCGGGCCAGGATACGCCCGACCAGCGTCTGGGAGGTGGCCGCCTCGTAATCGTCAACGATGAACAACTCGCCGCGGCGCAGAGCCTGGTAGAGCCGGCTCTCCAGGGAGAACTCCAGCACCGGGGGTAACGCCGCCAGAGGCACGCCCTCTGTCGCCACCAGGCGCAGTTCGTCGGTGTGCGGATCGCGCAAGACCACGCCGCTCCACGGCAGGCCCACCAGTTGGACAGCCGTGGCGGTAATGCGCGCCAGCAAGTCATCCGGGCGGGTCGAGCGCGCCACCGCTTCGCTGAAAGCCAGCAACATATCCACAGCGCCGGCCGGGAGTTGCGGCACATCCGCGAACTCAGGCGCGGACGGGGGCGCGCCGTTTGCCCCGCCGGTCCCACCGGCAGAGTCAGGACTCATGCAGATCTCCTGTGCGTTGCGGGCCGGGGAGCGGGGGCCATACGCGGCACGGCAAAGGAATGGGGCGCGGGGCCGCGCGCGGGGCCGCGCGGGGCCGCCCCCCCGTAAACCAGGGGCGCCCACGCCCTGGGGGG
>JAICKM010000704.1 GCA_025927935.1 Chloroflexia bacterium
ACAAACGCGCCGGGCGATGGTCACGGCCGTACTCGCGGCCGGCCAGCCGGCATAGAAGGCCAGATGCGTTATCACCTCGATCAGCTCGTCTCGGGTGACGCCGTTGTCGAGCGCGCGCTGCAAATGATGGGGTAGCTCGTTGGTACGGTAGCCCGCCCCCAGGGTTGCCACCGTGATCAGGCTCCGGTCGCGCGGCGACAGACCGGGCCGTTTCCAAACACCGCCAAACAGCACATTATCGGTGTAGTCACCGAGCGCCGGGCAATATCGCTGTACGGGTTGCGTTGCGTGGTAGGTTCATCCGACATCATGCTATCTCCTTATTGCCTAATCTTGTGCTTCGACAGCGAAATATCTTCGCGCCCACTTAGCGCCCGGTCCTGCGCTCCAACGCTTCGGGGTACCGCGCCCCTTGCACGGTGATCTGGGCGGCGGTACTATCGATCTCGCGGAGATCGTCGGGCGTCAGTTCGATAGCCGCGGCACCGATGTTCTCCTCCAAGCGCGAAAGCTTGGTGGTGCCGGGGATGGGCACAATCCACGGCTGCTGGGCCAGCAGCCAGGCCAGGGCGATCTGCGCCGGGGTCGCCTGCTTCTGCTCTGCCATCCGGCGCAGCAGATCGACTAGGGCCTGATTCGCTTTACGCGCCTCGGGCGTAAAGCGCGGCACGATGTTGCGGAAGTCGGTACTGTCGAACGTGGTGTTTTCGTCGATCTTGCCAGTGAGGAAGCCCTTGCCCAGCGGGCTAAAGGGAACCAGGCCGATGCCGAGTTCCTCCAGCGCCGGCAGCACTTCCTCTTCGGGCTTTCGCCACCACAGCGAATATTCGCTCTGCAGGGCTGTGACCGGTTGGACGGCGTGGGCGCGGCGGATCGTTTGCACGCCGGCTTCCGAGAGACCGAAGTGCTTGACCTTCCCTTGCTGGATCAGGTCCTTCACCGCGCCCGCCACGTCTTCGACGGGCACGTCCGGGTCCACCCGGTGTTGGTAGAACAGATCGATGGCCTCGACCCGCAGGCGCTTGAGCGAAGCCTCGGCGACCTCCTTGATATGCTCCGGCCGGCTATCCTCGCCTGTCTGCCCGCCATCAGGACCAAATTTGAACCCGAACTTGGTGGCGATCACCACTTGCCCGCGGAAGGGCGCGAGGGCTTCGCCCACCAGTTCTTCGTTGGCGAACGGGCCATACGCTTCAGCCGTATCGAAGAAGGTAATGCCGCGTTCGACGGCAGCCCGAATGAGAGCGATCATCTCCTGCCTGTCCGGGGCCGGACCGTAGGCAAAGCTCATGCCCATGCAGCCGAGGCCGAGAGCCGAGACTTCCAGATCGCTGTGGCCAAGTTTGCGCTTCTGCATTGTTTCTCCTCCAGGGTAGCGCCGGCAGACTCACCGCATCAGTAAGACAGGCCCTCGGCGCTACAACTCCCGCAGATGACTCATCACACTACAACCCCCCTCTCGGGACATCGTATGGCCGCGTATTGATGAGACCTACTTTCAACCGGGAAAGCAATGGTTTTAGGTATCACGCTTTGCCTCACTCAACGCTTTCACCACTTGCGGATCACGATGGTCGAAGAAGCTGCTAACCTTCGTGTCCAGCGCTACGATCGCATCCATGTCTTCGGGGCTAAGTTCAAAATCGAAGACGTTGAAATTCTCGACAATCCTTTCCTTCCGCACGGATTTTGGAATCACCACGACCCCTCGTTGGGTCAGCCAGCGCAGAATTACCTGAGCAACGCTTTTCTTGTATTTTCCGGCGATAGAAAGCAGCAATTCGTTTTGGAAAATGTTGTTCTTGCCTTCTGCGAATGGTCCCCAGGATTCGATCTGCATGTTGTTCTCTTGCAGGAATTTCTGGGTTTCAATTTGCTGATTGAAGGGATGGGTTTCGATCTGGTCGACCGTAGGACCCACGTCGTTATGAAGCATGAGGTCCATTATCCGATCCGGCTGGAAATTGCTGACACCTATGGCCTTGATCCGGCCTTCCTGGTACAACTCTTCCATAGCTCGCCAGGAGCCATAGATATCCCCAATGGGCTGATGGATCAGGTACAGATCCAGATAATCGAGTTGTAGCCGCTGCAAAGATCTTTCGAAAGCCTGCTTGGTGCTTTCGTAGCCGGCATCCTGAATCCACAGCTTGGTGGTGACAAACAACTCTTCTCGTACCACCCCCCCTCGTTTGATTGCGTTGCCGACTGCCTCTTCATTTCCATAAGCAGCCGCGGTATCAATCAGACGATAGCCAGTCTGTATCGCTTCGTATACGCTTCTTTCGCATTCTTCGGCGTCATGCATCTGAAAGACGCCGAACCCTAAAATGGGCATTTCCACCCCATTATTGAGGGTGACCGATGGAATAGCGGACATATGTGGCTCTCCTTGTTTGCGTTTCTGTATCGCGTTTCTGCTTCAATGGGCTATCATGGGTCGTTGAATCCGCGGTGTGCTCAGCGCGGCACGAGTTTAAGCGTCGCGGATCGTGCCGCCGGAGTTAGGGTGGAATTCACGATGTTGGCGGCGTAGCGGCGGTACTTCGTGCGGTACGCGGCATCGATCTGGTCCTGGATGGAGTGGTCCGTCTCCGCCACGTCCACGAAACTGACGTCTTTCTCGCCGCCAGACCAGATCCGGCCTTCATGGCGCACCTGGGTGCCGCGGAACCAATCGGCGTCGCGTCCCCGAACGGAGCGGACGTAGAGGTCGTTGCCGAGGCGGACGACCCAGATCGTCGTCGGGCTGCGCAGCGTGCCGTCGCGGCGCAGCCCGGCGATCTGGAGTTCGTCAGGGGTTCCGATTTTGGTGAGCTCGTCGCTTGTCCAAGTGGTCATTGGTATAGCTCCTTTGCGCTATGCGAATCAGGGAACGCCCGGCATCGACCGATGCCGGGCGCGGGCGCATTAGCCGACTCGGGCCACCACCTCGTCGGCCAGCCGGGCGACGATGCCGTCGGGATACGGATAGGTCAGCATCAGGACAATGTGGGTGACGCCGGCCTCGACGAGTGGCTGGAGCGTGGTGACGGTCGCCGCCAGGTCGGCATAGTTGATGCGCGCCTGCACCGACAGCGTGATCTCCTGCGGATCGCGGCCCACGGCGGCGCAGTGCCCGTGCAGCACATCCAGTTTGTGCCGGAAGTCCTCCACGGTGGCGGGCATGGCGTTCCAGATGTCGGCGTACTGCGCCACGACACGCAGGGTGAGTTGCTCGCCGCTGCCCCCGATGACGAAGGGTGGGTAGGGCTTCTGGATCGGCTTCGGCTCGCAACGCGCCTCCTTGAGCTGGTAGTAGCGCCCCTCGAAGTCGGTGAGATGCTGGGTCCAGAGCCGGCGGATGATCTCGCAGGCTTCGCCCAGGCGTCGGATGCGCTCGCCGGGCGCGTAGAGCGGGATGCCCATGCTTGTGTGCTCGTATTCGTTCCAGCCCGCGCCGATACCGAAATCGAGCCGCCCATTGGAGATCACGTCCACCGTGGCGGCCATATGGGCCAGAATCGCGGGATGGCGGTAGGTATTGCCTGTGACCATCAACCCCAGGCGCAGGCGTGAGGTCTGGGCCGCCAGGGCCGCCAGCAGCGTCCAGCCCTCGAAGCAGGGGCCGTCCAGGCCGCCCTGGATCGGCGAGAAATGGTCGAACAGCCAGGCGTGCTCAAAGGCGGGCGTGTCGTCGGCCTCCTGCCACACCTTGAGCATCGCGTCGTAAGTCGTGTGTTGGGGCGCCGTCTTGACGCCCCAGCTAAGTTTCGCCATGGTGCGTG
>JAICKM010000567.1 GCA_025927935.1 Chloroflexia bacterium
GACCGCAGCGCGACGCCCCTGCCACAGCAGACCGCTCAGCCGGAGCAAACCCAACAGGTCGCTTGAACACGCACTAGGTAGTTCGTCACACCCGCTTTGTTATTCTGAGCGGAGCAAAGAATCTCCGTCGTGTAGCCGGCAAGACGAGACTCTTCGCTACGCTCAGAGTGACAAGCCCGACCAGCACTCTTCGCTCCGCGCAGAGTGACACCCATCGGCATCCCGCTACTGACCGCTCACCATCCGCCGTACTCAGCACTCAGCACTCAGTACTCAGCACTCGTTAGGGGCTGACCGTCACGTAGGCGCGCACGCGGTCGAATAGTTTGGGGCCGATGCCCGGCACATCCTGGATTTGCTCGATGCGGGTGAAGCGGCCGTGCGCCGTGCGGTACTCGACGATGCGCGCCGCCAGGGCGGGGCCAATGCCGGGCAGGGTTTCGAGCGCCGCGGCGGGCGCGGAGTTGAGGTTGACCACGGCAGGTGGCGCAGTCGCGCTGCCCGCGGCCTGGGCCGCCGCGGCCGGTCCCGCCGCCGCGGGCGCGGCCACGGGTGTGCCGCGATGGGGAAAGAAGACCTGCTCCTCGTCATGGAGGCGGAGCGCCAGATTCACCTGATCGAGGTCGGCGTCGGGCGCCGGACCGCCGGCCAGTTGGAGCAGTTCGGCCACCCGCGCGGAGGTGGGCAGCGTATACACGCCGGGGTGCTGCACGGCCCCACTGGCGTAGACTGTCACCAGCATCGCCGCAGTCGTCACCGTGGGCGCGAGTGCTGCCCCAGGCGCGATGGGCGCCGGGAACGGCGCCGTGGCCGTGGCGTCTCCCGCCACCACTAGTAGCGCACCACTCGGCGGCCCGCCGATGCCCCACCCTAGCAGCCCGGCGGCCCCGCCGATCCCGGTCAGACCCAGCAACAGCAGTCCCAACACAATACGATGCGCAGCCACCCAGGCAGCCATAGTTGCCTCCGCCATGTCTCCAGGGGAGAAGCCAAATCACGCGCAAATGCCGCTACGTTGGGGGCAATTATAGAAGCGGCCATCCCGGCTGTCAAGTCCCGTGGCCCGATGTCCCCGCAAAACTCCACCCCGAAGGCGCGAAGAACGCGAAAGTTCTTCATATTAGCCTTATTCTTCGTGTCCTTCGCAGTGGATTAAGATCCGCGAAGGCGCACATCTCAGCGGCTGGCGGCGGAGGCCGGATCGATCATCAGACCGGAGGTATCCACCACCTCGAAATCGGAGGCGTGGATCGCTTCCATCGTGAGCAGCAGATCGTCGTTCCAGCGCGAGTCCGGGGCGCCGCTGATGTTGAGCCGGTCGCCGGTATCGGCGAGGATCATGCCGTAATCTTGCAGGGCGCGCAGGATCACCTGGGTCTTCGGGTCGAAGCCGCTCAGGTCGAGATCCGGGTTCAAGCGCAGGCGCACCCCCATCGGCGGGACATTCGGATCGGTCGACGTACCATCGCTGTGCCCTGCAGGCCAGACGTAGGTTTCCTGAATGTTCGCAGTGGTGAAGCGGATGGCGTGGCGGATGGTTCCGCTCGCCACCTCATCATAGCGAACCAGGCCCGGCAAGATGGGCAAGCCCGCCGCATCGGCGGAACTCCACCCGGCGGGCCGCAAGGCGTTCGAGGTCAGCGGCCAGCGGGCGGCGCTCCCGGCATTCCAACTGCCGTCGCGCCGGGCCTGGGCATGGTATAGCTCATAATCGGTGCACGTAGCGGAATCCACCACAATGACATGGCGGTCGCCCTTGGCCGCCGGCCCACCCTCCACCGGCGCATTGGTCGGGACAGGATAGGGGCCGGGGTCGCTTTCGTCGCCATAAGCGGTGAAGTGGAGGGGCACCAGTTTGGCCCCCAGGCGGGCCACCGTCACCGGGATGCCGATGGGGCCGCCCTGCCACTGCCCGGCGCCGAAATCCGGGTGGAGGACGGCATCGCCGCCGATGCTCTTGATGTACGCGGCGGACTGCGGGTGGACCGGCAGATCGCGGATCTGCCGGTTCCAGATGTTATCGGCGGGAAACAGGCCGCAGGGCAGCCCGGCCACGGGCGTCAGCAACACCACCGTGGGTGTGGGGGATGGCGTGGCCGTCGGCGGGACGGGCGTATCGCTGGGCACCGGCGTGTCGCTGGGCACCGGCGAATCGGTCGGCGCGGGGGTGACGGTCGCAGTGGGTAGCAGAGGCGTGCTTTCTTGCGCCACCGCAGTAGGCTCGGTGGCGGGAGTGCGGGTGGGCAGGTGTGGAATGGGGCCGGAGGGTTGGGATTCCACGTCCCGATTGCCCAGCCACCACAGGCCGATCAGGGCGCCCAGGACCAGCACGAGCACGCCCCACGCGCCAGGATGCGCGCGCAACCAGGCCGGCATCGGCGGTTCCTTACAGGTCCCCGGAGGGATCAACGCTAAGTGTGATCATCGATTATAGGCATTATAGAAGCCCATCTTCCCGCCTGTCAAGCCGGGCGGCGGGGCACAGCGAACCGCCGGACCGGGAATACTCCCGGTCCGGCGGCCTGGCGTACGGATGCGGTTGGGCGAGCGGTTAGCGGCTCTGCGCCGAGTTCGGGTCGAGCATCAGGCCGGAGGTGTCAACCGCCTCGAAGTCGGACGCGTGGAGCGCGCCCATGGCGTTGAGCAGGTTGTCATTCCAGCGGCTGTCAGGCGAACCGCTGATGTTCAGCCGGTCGCCGCTATCGGCCAGGATCATCCCGTAGTCCTGCAAGGCACGCAGGATCACCTGGGTCTTGGCGTCAAAACCGCTGATGTTGACACTCGCCTTCAGGCGGAGCCGCGTGCCCATGGGCAGGGCGTTGGGATCGCTGGACGATCCGTCGCTGTGCCGCGCGGGCCAGACATAGCCCGGCGCGATAGTCGCGGTGGTGAAGCGGATGGCGTGGCGGATGACCCCGCTCGCCACCTCATCATAGCGAACCAGGCCGGGCAGGATCGGCAGGCCCGCCGCATCCGCCGAACTCCAGCCGGCGGGCCGCAGCGCGTTGGAGGTCAGCGACCACTTGGCGGCGGTGTCGGCGTTCCAGCTTCCGTTACTCTGCGGTTGGGCATGGTAGAGTTCATACTCCATGCAGGTGCCGCTCTGCACGACGATCACATGGCGGTCGCCGCTAGTGGTGGACCCACCCTCAATATGCGCATTCGCGGGGATCGGATAGGGGCCAGGGTCGCTGACCGAGCGCCAGAGGCCCAGGTTAATCGGCACGAACGGCTGGGTGCTGAGCACCACATCCACCGGGATGCCGATGGGGCCGCCGTTCCACTGACCCGCGGCGAAGTCGGGGTGCAGGGGCGCCGTGGCGCCAATGGCGTTGATATAGCCCGCCGACTTCGGGTGGACCGGCAGCGAGCGCACGTTGCGGTTCCAGATGTTATCGACCGGGAAGAAGCACGGCAGGCCGGGGATCGCGCCGGGCGTCGCGGTCGCCGCCACCGGAGTGTTCGTCGGCACACTGGCCGGAGTCCGCGTCGCCGTCTGCGTCGGCACACTGGCCGGCGTGCGGGTCGCGGTCTGCGTCGCGGCGGGCGGGGAAGTGCGGGTCGCGGTGGCCGTGCGGGTCGGCGTGCGCTGCGGGGTGTTGGTGGCACGGGCCGTCTGCGTCGCGGCGGGCGGCGGCGTGCTGGTGCGCGGGACGGCGGTTGCGGTGGGCGCTACCGGGGTACCGGTCGCACTGCCACCACCCAGGCCGGCCCCGGTCACATCCAGGGTATAACCGCCGCAGCCGGCGTTGGCCGTGACTTCGTACACGGTGACGACGAAGCTCTGGCCGGCCGGCACGTCGAATGAATAGCTGGTCGTACCGGTATCCTGCCCCGGACTCAGTCCGAGGTCGGCGCGGTAATTGGCCTTGATATTAGCCGGGTTGAAGCTGCCCAGGTAGGCCATGCTGAACACATCGTTGCTGCCCGTGCAGGCCGAGCGAAGCTGCACCGTCACGCACTGGCTGCTGCTGCTGGTGTTCGCATAGCTGTAGGCGTCGTAATGGTGCGCCGCGGTGTCGCCGGTGTCGGGCACATTCTTGATGGCTCCGCAGGCGCTGGGCGCCCAGTCGCGGATGATGCGGCCGGCCTGGGTGCGGTCGGCGGTGGTGATGTTGCCCTGTGCCGCCAACGTGTTCACTGCGGCGGCGGCGGCGGGCGCCGGCCCGGCAGCGGCCAGATGGGGACCGAAGGCAAAACCGAGGGCGACGATCAGGAGGGCCAACACACTCAACGAGGCAAAGCGAAGCGAAAGAGGTCGGGAAGTCAAAAAGCATTCTCCTCTGCATATGGATGTGGTTCCAACATGTTCGAGATTCCCGAAGCCACACATTCGAGAACGCGGACACTTCACATCCCCAAGTCATGACGTTCACCGTCACGGGAATTCTACCAGTATCCGCAGTCACATAGCAATTACCAAGAGCCATATTCCTATCAATTTAAGGTCACAACTCATATAGGATGATCATGCCGCTCACCCCTTATGATCCACATGATCATGTGGATGGATCATCATGGTTGCGCCCAGTTCTATCCCCATCTACATACTAGATGGCACATTCTGCAGACTATGATCTTCTGGTGCCCTGGGCCGATATACTGATAGCGCAGATGAACATCTACTTCAAAGCTGCTGATGAGGAGGAGCGGGTGTACCCGGCACGTTGCCCGGCGCCAACGGCAGCCTGTCCTGCCCGGCGCGCATCAACCGCGCGCTACAGGGTCCCTAGCCGCGCCCTAGATGATCGCCCGGCGGTGGCGTGCCGGCCCC
>JAICKM010000330.1 GCA_025927935.1 Chloroflexia bacterium
AGCCACGGCGGCAAGCGGCAAGGCAGTCAGAATGGCGCCCAGCGGCAGCAAGAAGCCGATATAGCGCGTGTGGATCTCGAACTGGTAGTCGCGGTTGAACAGGGGCAGGATCAGCACGCCGCAGGCGATGGGCGCCAGGAGCAGCCAGTATCTGCGCCGCACGGCCAGGACCACGCCGGCCAGCAGCAGCGCGCCGTAGACGATCACTTGCGGATCGGCCAGATAGCGGGCGATGCTGCCATAATTGATCGTATCGGCGCTGTTGGCACGCACCCACTCGACGAGCAGGGCCAGCAGATTATCGGGATAGCCCGCGCCCAGCGCCACCGTTGCAGAGCCGGGGGCCGCGCCCGCCAGCGCATAGCCCTTGTGTTCCACGACGTGATACCACGAGGCCAGCGGGTTGAGGATATTGAAGATAATCATGTTGGCATAGGCCAGCAGGAACATCCCATGGAAGCCCCAGAAGGCGGGGCGGCGCAGCCGCAAGCGCAATGCCGGACCCGGCCACCATAGCCAGACACCTATCCCCAGCAGGAAGACGACGACGGAAGAATGGGTCTGCAACGCCAGCCCGGCACACAGCCCGGCCAGCAGCAAGGCCCGTGTGCCGGGCAGCCCGTCCGGCCTCCGCCGGGTGCGGCCTGTCGCCAGGGCCAGCAGCGTGGCGGTCGTCCAGAACGGCGTCATGCAATTCGACCAGGCCACGTGCCCGATCAGGATATGCATGGAGTTGGTTGCCAGGAAGCTTCCGGCCAGCAGGGCGGGCAGCCGCGCCCCGGTGAGCATGCGGGCCAGCGCATAGGTCAAGGCGGCCGTGGCCGCCCCAAACATCGTCACCAGCAAGCGCGGGGTGTAGGGATCGGGGCCGGCGCCGGCGAACAGCAGCGCCACCAGGTAGTTGAAAAACGCGCCGATGTCCAACGCCTCGTTGGTCAGCGGATAGCTCAGGCCGCGATAGATATGCAGCCCGCGTACCACCTCGGCCAGTTCATCGCGGAAGGCCGGGAGCGTCAGCAGTTCGGGCAGGCGCACGGCCAGGGCCGCGAGCGCCAATGCGGCACACAGCCCTGTGTCGATCCGGCTCCAGCGGGCCTCACCAGCGCCGCGCTTCGCCTCCTGTATTCCTTGCATAAATCCTTGCGCGCCCACTTGGCAACACGCATACCCCTTTCCATGGGTGTCATTGAACCCGATATTATATCACACTGTGGCCGGTTTTGATGGAAAGTCGCAGCATCCGCCGTAAAAAGCGGCGACCAGGCCGGTGCTGGCCTGCCCACGCCAAAGGGCCGGGCGCGTATCCCACGCGCCCGGCCCTCATGAAGCGATGCGCTCTTTAGTGGCTGCCCAGGTTCTTGAAGGTGCCGAGGATCTGCGGCATGGCCGGACCGAGGATGACGATCAGGATGCAGGGGAAGATGAAGAGGCCCATCGGCACCAGCATCTTGACCGGAGCGATGCGCGCTTCCTCCTCGGCGCGCTGGCGCCGGCGGATGCGCATCTGCTCGGCCTGGGTACGCAGCAGACCGCGGATACTGGCGCCCGTCTGCTCGCTCTGCATCATGGCGACCACGAAGGAGTTCAGTTCGGGGAGCTGCGTGCGCACGGTCAGGTCGCGCCAGGCGTCGCGCCGCGGTTTGCCGATCTGGAAATCGATCAACAGCAGGGCAAACTCGTCGGTGACGGTGTTTTGCCAGCGGCGCACCAGTTCGTTCAAGGCCGCGTCGAAGCCCATGCCGGCCTCAACCATGATCGCCAGGAAATCGAGCGCGGCGGGCAGCGAGCGCAGCAACAGTTTCTTGCGCTGGGTGGCACGGCGAACCAGGAAGAAATAGGGCAAGTACAAGCCGGCAAACAGGCCCAGCAGCGCGGCCAGCAGCCAGGTGCCGGGCGTCCGCGGCGTATTCACCACCGCCCAGAGCAAGAGCAGCAGCATAAGCCCCAGCCCGGCGCCGACTTGCATACCCAGGAAGCCCATCCGGGTGATGCGGTAGGGCGGTCCCACCTGGTACAGTAACTTCTGTACTTGATCGAGATAGCTGGTTGGGGTGAGCGCATTCAGTCGGCGGCCCACCTGGTCAAACATGGGGTAGATCACGCGGGCCTGGAAGCTGGGGGTCGGCGCCACAATCGGCGCGCCGGTCTCGTCTTGCTCGGCGACATAGCGGTCCAGACGATTCTGCACCGTGGTGGGCGCGCGTAACAGCAGCACGCCGCCGAAGACCAGCAACACCGCCATGCCGGCGAGGGCCGCGGCGATCAAGCCGACCGTGCCGCGCGAACTCAAGTCGAGGGCGCCGGGTCCCCCACCAGCCCCCGGCCCGATTACGCCCCCGGCGGATGCCGGCAGGCCCGGCGGGAGAGGCACCTGGGGAATCGGCACAGCAGTCGCCGTGGGAATCGCCTCCGCCGGCAGCACCGCGGCCAGCGGGGGGCGGTAGCGCGTTTCCTGAACCAGCACCTCGCCGGCGGGCGTGGTATAGCGCATGGTCACCCCGATCGTCTCATACGCCTTGGCGATGCGGGTGTTCGATTTGTAGGTTAAGAGGAATTGGCCGGCCAGTTCGCGGGCCAGTTCCTGATAGATGCCCTTCAGATCATCGGGGCCGGCGGCCTTGGAGTAGCGGCCACCGGTCGGATCGCTCATCGCCGCCATGACCCGGTCGCTGGTGTCGCCGCCCACGCCGATAGTGTAGACCGTCGCGCCCGCGGTCCGCGCGGCAGCGACCGCGAACCCCAACTGATGGACGCTGCCGGTATCCTGCCCGTCGGTGAGCAGCACGATGGCCCGGCGATTACCCTGCTGCGAGGTGTTGACGAGTTGCGCCGCCGCGTAGAGCGCATCGTACAGGAGCGTGTTGCCCGTCGCCACCTGGCTGTTCAAGCCGTCGGTGATCTTCTGCTTATCGGTCGTGAAGGGGATGGCCGGTTGGACCCTGGTGTTGAAGGGCAGCAGGGCCACCTCGTCACCTGCGCCCAGGCCGTCCATAAAGGCGGCGCCCGCCGCCTGCGCGGCGCCCAGCTTCGGTCCCTGCATACTGCCGCTGGTATCGAGCACCAGCACCACCGACAGCGGGATGCCGATGTCGTGGGCCAGGGCCACGCCCGTCACCTGCTGGGCGACGCCGTTCTCTTCGATGACAAACTGGTCGGGCCGGATGTCACCCAGCGGCGTGTTATTCAGGCTGCGCAGATTAAAATTGACGCTGACTGCCGGCCAGTCGTAGCCGCGGAGCTGGTTCAGCTTCATGCTGCGGCTCGGTGTCTGGGCCGCCGCCGCCAGCGGTAGTAGCACTATCGCCAGCAGGATCGCCGCCAGCACGCCCGTGCAAAGTTTAAGCATCGGCACTCTTACCATAGCACTCTTACCATAGCCTGAGCATAGCCTGAGCATAGCATACTGTACCGTTCGCTAAGCTAGACGTCAATGGACGCAATGCGGTTCATGATGAAAAAGCCTATGACCAGCAGGACCAGCCCCGTGATGGGCAAGACCAGGATTAGACCGGGCTGGAAGAGCCGGGCGATATAGGTCGGGCTAATGAGAAAGAGAATGCCGATGATGCCGAGGGGCAGCAAGGCCAGCAGCAGGGCCGAGGCGCGCTGGGTTGCGCTCAGCACCTCGATTTCGCGTAAGATGCGGTGGCGCTCGCGCACCGTCGTGGCGATCAGATCGAGAATCTGGCCGAGGTTGCCGCCCGTTTGCTGCTGAATGCCGATGGCGGTGACCAGCATATCGACATCCTCGGTAGGCATACGCTCGGACAGGCCCAGCAAGGCGGTTTCGAGCGGGGATCCCAGGCTGATGGCGCGCACCACGCGCAGATATTCCGACCGGCTTGGCTCCTCGGCTTCGCGGGCGATGCGCTCCAGGGCCTGCAACAGGCTGCTGCCGGTGCGGATCGATCCCGCCAGGATATTCAGGATGTCGGGGAGTTGGTTGTCCAGCTTGTTCAAGCGGCGCCGTCCGCTCCAGCGCAGATAGCTGCGCGGTAACTGCCAGCCCACGGCAGCGGCCGGCAGCAAGACCAGCCACCAGATCGGCCCGGCCAGCAAGGCCAGGAACAGCCCCAGGCCCACCGCCGCGCTGATGCGCAGCAGCAAGAATTCGCTCACTGTGAGGTTGAGTCCGCCCCGCTCCAACTCGGTGACAAGCGCCTGGCCCGTGCGCCGTTGTTCCCAACGGGCGTCGAGTTGCGAGATCAGGTCGTTGCGCCGCCGGGTTGTGCGGGCCACCGTGCTGGGCGCCACCACCACCGGCCCCTCGCCGGCCACGTACTGCCGCACACGGGCGTTCACGCGCCCCTGCGGGCTGGTCAGGATGATCACAACGCCGGCCAGGATGCCGAAGATCGCCAGACCCACCAGCAACCCGGCAAGGATGATCAGCATAGCAACTTTCCTTCTAGGGGCGGCGCCCGGCTAGCGCCCCATACGATGCGACGCAGTGACCAGTTCGGGCGGCGGTTGGAAGAAATCGGGTGCCAGGAAGATGCGCGACCGCTCGATCTTACGCATGATCTGCGGGCGGATGCCTGTCGGCACCAGTTCGCGCACACGCTGGCCGCCGCGATCTACCCAGTCGAGTTGGAAGATGTTTTGCAGCAAGATGGTGTCTTGCTCGAAGCCCTGGATCTCGGTGATATACGTCACCTTGCGGGACCCGTCTTCCAGCCGCTCCATGTAGACGATAATGTCGAAGGCGGCGGCGATCTGTTCGCGGATGGCCCGCAGCGGCAGATCGCCGCTCGCCATCAAGGCCATCGTCTCCACGCGCGACAGCGCGTCGCGCGGGCTGTTGGAGTGGACGGTGGTCATGCATCCGTCGTGGCCGGTGTTCATCGCCTGGAGCATGTCCAGGGCCTCTTTGTCGCGGCACTCGCCGACGACGATGCGGTCGGGGCGCATGCGCAGGCAGTTGACGACCAGGTCGCGGATGCTGATTTCGTGCTGGCCTTCGACACTGGCCGGGCGCGACTCCAGCGGGATCACGTGGACCTGCTGGAGTTGTAGTTCCGCGGCGTCTTCGATGGTGATGATCCGCTCGTCGGGCGGGATGAACGAGGAGAGCACCTTAAGCAGCGTGGTCTTGCCGCTGCTGGTGCCGCCGGAGACCACGATATTTAGTCCGGCGCGTACGGCGGCCTCCAGAAAGATCACCGCCGGATCGGTCAGCGTGTCCAGGCTCAGCAGATCGTCGACGCCAAGCGGCACCCGGCTGAACTTGCGGATGGTCAGCACCGGGCCGATGAGCGAGAGGGGCGGGATGATGGCGTTGACGCGTGAGCCGTCGGGCAAGCGGGCATCGACCATCGGTGAGGACTCGTCGATGCGCCGGCCCAGCGGGGCCACAATGCGGCTGATGATGCGCATCACATGCTCGTCGTCCTTAAAGGTGATGTCGGTCAGCGTCAGCTTGCCCTGCCGCTCTACCCAGACCTGCTGCGCGCCGTTGACCATGATCTCGCTGACCATATCGCTGTTGATCAACTGCTGGATCGGCCCATAGCCCAGGATCTCGGCGCAGACCTGGTCGAACACTTTCGACCGCTCGATGCGGTTCAGGACCACGTCTTCTTCCGCCATGTAGTGGTTGAACAGCCGCTCGATCTGGGCGCGCACGGCCATGGGGTCGTTCAGATCGACCGAGTCGCGCAGTTCGGCGATGATTTTATGATGCAGGCGCTGTTCCAGATCCACGCGCGACGAGCGGGGCAGGGCAATACCGTTGCTGCCCCGGCTGCCGCTGGCGCGCGTGGCGAGTCCCCCGCTGGTGCCGCCGGTTGCGCCGAAGCCACGGAAGGTGGGACCCCCGGTGGACGCGTCCGCCGGCAGCGAGCGTTGGGCGATCCCGTTGTGCGCCAGCGGACCCGACGGCGGCCCGCCGGGCGGCATCTCGCGGGCCATGGATGGTGGGCTACCGGATTTACGACGGATAATGGGCATAACGACATCTCCCCTAGGCGACAATGTGATTCGTAACAGGCTCTACAGGCTATGATTGCGGAAAGCTGCGGCGGCGCAGGGAGCCTAGCCAATTCGAGTTCCCCGCCGCGATGGGCGATTGGATGTCGGCCGGCAGGGCCAACGTCTCGGCCAGTTTGCTCAGGTTGCGCACGGCCACGCTGGTGGCGCTCTTCTCGAACAGCGGGATGCCCTCGTTGATGGCGAGCGTGATCACCGAGCCGTCGCTGGGGATCGTGGCAAGCGCTTGCAGGCCGATGCTCTTTTCGATCTCGGTCAGGGCCACGGCGCCCTTGCTGGGATGGCGATTCACGACCAGTTGCGGCTTGTACAGGAGTTGCGGGTAGCGTTTCAGCATGTCCAGGAAGCGCCGCGCCGTACTCAACGCCGGGACTTCGGGCGTGGTCACCAGCAGCAGATTATCGGCTGACTCCATAATCGCCAGCGTGGCGTCCTCCACCGAGTGCCAGGTATCGACTACGATGTAATCGAAGTGGCTGCGCAGACCCTCCAGGATGCCGGTCAGGCTCTCGGTAGTGATCATCTCCACCTGGTCGGGCGAGATGGGCGGCAACAGCACCTTGACCCCCGACGTGTGCTGCACCATTACGTCGTCGAGGATGGTGTTGTCGAGATCCTCCTCGTGGGGCGCCAGTTCGGCCACGCTGTGCGCGGATTGGATATTGAGTTGCGTGCCGATGGTGCCGAATTGCAGGCTATAGTCGATCAGCGCCACGCGCTTGTTGGTGAGGCGGCGCAGGGCAATCGCCAGGTTGCACGCCAGCACCGTGCAACCCACCCCGCCCTTGGGGCTGAAGATCACGATGACCCGCCCGCGGGTGGCCTTGGCCTTGCGCTGGCGGGCCAGTTCGGCGATGCGCTCGCGCCGGGCCACCTCGCTCTCGAAGACTTCGAGGATGGTGCCCAGCAACTCCTCGGCGTTGAGCGGCTTGCGCAGGATCCCCCGCGCCCCCGCCAGCACGGCGCGGCGCATGTCGGGCGCATCGGTATCCTCGGCCAGCAGCAGCACCTGCGTGCTGGGTGCCAGCTCCAGCAGCTGCTTGACCATGGTGGTCGTGTCGCGCGGATCGATGTTGGCCGCCAGCAAGAAGATATCGGGTTCGCGGTCCAGCAGCAGCAGCACTTCGCTGCGCTCCGACGCCGTCGCTTCCACCTGGATGCGGTGGTCTTGCTGGAGTAGCGCCCGCGTGCGGGCCAGTTCCTCCCGATCCGCATCGGCGATGACCACACTGATTGTTGTAGACGCTTGCGGCATCTATCGGGCTCTCCTTCTCTGCGATGATCCAGGATGGTTGCCCTGCCGATCCTACCGGGACAGGTTGACAAAGTGATAGAGATCCACCAGGTATTCCAGGGACACGGGGTCGGTGGCGACGTTGTCCTTGTCGTTGATCGACCGCACAACCAGGTCGATGGTGCCCCCGCTGTCTTTGATGTACTTCAGGATCAAGGCTTCCTGGTGGTCGACAATAAACGTAACGACTTTGATGCCCTGGGCGTTGCCCGCCGCGCCCGGCGCAGCGGCGGTCTGGCGCTGCTGCCACAGGCCCGTGCTGTAG
>JAICKM010000891.1 GCA_025927935.1 Chloroflexia bacterium
CAGTGGGGCTGCCAGCGGTCCAGCAGCAGCAGCGCGACCACGCCAACATAGAACAGCGGCAGCAGCCGCGGCCAGGCCCGGCGCACGTCCAGCAGCGTGTTGTGATACTGGTCCATGGTATAGGCGAAAGTAAAGAAGAAGAAACTGATCGACCATTGTGCGAACATCAGCAACAACGTGACCAGGAACCAGGTATGCGCCCGCCGCCAGGTGCGGCGCAGCCGCCACCAGAGCAGATAGCCCGCCAGCGGCGCCAGGTAGAGCGGGAAGTCCACCCGCGTGAGCGCGATGGCGCCCAGCGCCCCGGCGGCCAGCACGGCGAAAAAGCGCGCGTTCAGGTCAGTAGTATGAAGTTCGGCTTCCGCCGCATTATCTGGGTGGTCGGCGCGCGCCGCCGCCGCCTCCAGCGAATCGAGGCGCCGCGTCTCCTGGTAGAAGCGCAGGAACATGTAGAAGAACACGAAGGCCAGCAGTTCGGTCAGCGTCTCGGAGACCGGGTAGCGGGCGAACCAGATCTGTAAGGGGCAGGTGATCAGGAAGGCCAGCCCGACCAGGGCCACGCGCGCCGAGAACATCTGCCGGGCGAAGAAGAAGACTGCCGCACAGGCCAGCAGCGCCAGCAGCGGCGTGGCCATCAGGGCGCCGTAGAGGCCGAACAACTGGTAGCAGACGGCGATCCAAACGGCGTAGAGATGGTAGAACTGCGGCAGCACCATGGCCGACTTCTTTTCGAGCACGTAGAAGCCCGGCATGCGGATGCGGTCGAGCGTGTAGCGCTGGAGGTTCTGCGGGTGCAGGAACTCCTTGGCCTCGTCTACCTCCTTGAGCGTCTTGGGGTCGAGGTCCACCAGTTCGCGCATCAACTGGTCGTGCTGCACGATGGCGCCGGTGCGGCCCAGAGCCACGCCCGAATTGATGTAGACGCCGGAGTCGAGCGCCCCGCGGATCATCTCGGCGGGGCGGGCGAACAGGATGCCGCCCACAATCAGCAGCAACACAAGGACCGCCGTTTCCAGTCGCAGGTTGCGCGCGTCAGGGCGCAGGCGCACCAGGCGCCCGGTCGCAATACGGGCGCCGGTCTGGGCCGTCACACCCAGGTCGCTGAGCCAGGTGCGGGCCAGTCCCCACACGCCGCGCCAGTCCCCGGCCTGCACGCGCAACACCCCAACCACGGCCACGAGTTCGATGAGCGCAATCAGCCAGACGGAAAACCAACCGATCTCGGCCAGAGTCAAGCCCAGCACACTCGTCAACAGCAGACTGATGACCACGGCCAGGAAGTTCCAGGCCGGACCATCGGTGCGCGGCGGCCCGGCGGTGCCGAAGAACGCGCGCAGTACGACCGCGCCCGGCAGCCAGATAATGAGCGGCAGGGTCAGCAGACCCAGCAGCCAGCGAATCAGCTCGATGATAGTGTCAACTCCTCGAATAACCGTAACGTGCGCGCCGTGATCGCCGCCCAGGTAAACTGCTCGGCAACCAGGGCCGCCCCCGCCGCGCCCATCGTTCGGGCGGCAGCCGGATCGGCCAGCAAACGCGCGATGCCCGCGGCCAGCGCGGACGCATCGCCGGGCGGCACCAGCAGGCCGGTGCGCTCCGGCAAGACCTTATCGGGCAGACCCCCGGCGCGCGTCGCCACCACCGGCAAGCCGTGGGCCATCGCCTCCAGCGTCGCCAGGGAACTACCCTCGTACAGACTGGAAATGGCAAACATGTCCGCCAGGGCATACAAATTATGCAAATCGGCGTCGTCCACCACCCCGGTAAAGACCAGCCGGTCGCCCAACTCCAACTCCCCGGCCAGCGCCTCCAGCACGGCCCGGTCGCGCCCCGTGCCGACCAGCACCCAGCGCCAGGGCCGATCCCGGTCGAGCGCGGCCAGGGCGCGCAACAGGTAGCCCAGCCCCTTGTTCGCTTCGAGTCGGGCCACGCTGAGACCTACGACCGTCTCCGATTCCAGCCCATAACGCTGCCGCAACGCGGCCTGCCGCTCCGCCGAGACCAGCACGGCGCCCGCCGCCGGGTCCACGCCGTTCGGCAGCACCACCACGCGCTGCGGCGGCACACGCAAATAGCGGCTCACCTCGCCGCGCAGCGACTCGTCGGTGGCGATCACCCGGTCGGCGGCCTGGGCGCCCCGCGCGTACATGGCGCGAAAGGGCGCGTAGGCCAGCCGCTTCAACGGGTGGCGGACCTTGAAGTCCTCCAGGCCGTGCGGGTTCATCACCAGCGGAGCCACCCCGCGCGGCGTCTGCCGCCGGGCCGGATCGCGCACGCCGTAGGCGCACAGGCCGTGCGCGTACACGACATCCAACGCACCGCCACGGGCCTGGTTGCCTACCGCCCGGCCCATACGCTCCACGAAGAGCGGATAGTTCGTCAGCCGGGCCGGGATCGAGTTGGGCCGCAGCGGCAGCACCGAATAGGGCACGCCCACCACGCGTGCCGCCCGACCATCCGCCTCAACCGCCAGCCGGTCGCCCATGCCCGGCCAGGTGCGCGTGAACAGGGTCACATCGACCCCGGCGCGCAGCATATGATCGGTCAGCGCCGTGGCCGCGCGTTCCATGCCGCCGTAGCCGTGCTGCGGGAAGACGGCCCGCACTAAGTGGGCCACCCGTAGCGGTGCAGCGCCCGCCGGGTGCTCGGTCACGTGGCAGCCCTGGCAACGACCGCGGCGTACAACGCCTCG
>JAICKM010000494.1 GCA_025927935.1 Chloroflexia bacterium
GGCGGCGGGCAACCATCACGGGCCACGCGGTGTATAATAAAGCATGGACGCGCAACCGGCCCGGCTCTTCCCGGTGGATGTTGTGCGCGGCGGCCTGATGGCGCTGATGGCGCTCGACCATGCCCGCGACTTCATCGCCCAGGCCGACCTGCCCAGCGAGCTATGGAGCCAGCCCGCCCGGCTGTCCACCGATCCCCTGCTGTTTCTGACCCGCTTTGTGACCCACCTGTGCGCGCCGGGCTTCTTCCTGCTGATGGGCGCGGGCCTGGCGCTGTTTGCGGAGGGCCGGCGGCGGGCCGGCTGGCCGCCCACCCGCATCGCCCGGCACTTCGTGCTGCGGGGCAGCCTGCTGATCGCGCTGCAATTCCTGGTCGAGAACCCGGCGTGGGGTCTGCGCGCCGACTTTGGCGATATGAGCCGGTATGCCGGCGTGCTCTTTGCCCTCGGCGTGAACATGATCCTGGGCGGGCTGCTGGCGCGGGCGCCCGCCGGAGCCGTCGCCGCGGTTGGGATCAGCGCGGTGCTGCTCACCGGGCTGGTGATCCCGGCCTTGCCGCTCCCGCCCGCCCCGATCCCGATCCCGGCGCGGCTGCTCCTCGTCGCGGGCATCACGGACGGGGTGTTCGTGCTCTATCCTGCGCTGCCCTGGCTGGCGCCCACGGCGCTGGGGTTGCTGTTGGGGCGCGCCCGGGCCCGCCACCCGGCGCGGGCCTACCGGCTGGCCCTGTGGGTGAGCCTCGGCTGCCTGGCCGGATTCTTGGTCCTGCGGACGCTGGACGGCTTCAGCAACCTGCGGCCCGTCGAAGGCCCCGGCCTGATGGCCTTTTTCAGCCTGGTCAAGTACCCGCCCGCCCTGACCTATCTGCTCTGGACGCTGGGAATCGACCTGCTGGCGCTCTATATCTGCTCCCGGTTGGCGGGTGCCGCGCGGCGCGTGGTGGCGCCGCTGGCCGTCTTCGGCGGCAGCGCGCTGTTCTTCTACCTGGTCCACCTGTATCTCTATGGGATAACCGGGCGGCTGTTCGCGCCGCAGGGCACCGGGCTGGTCGCCATGTACCCCGTCTGGTTGCTGGGCTTGGGCGTGCTGTTTGTGCTGTGCTGGGGGTATGGACGGTTCAAGCGCCGCCAGGCACCGGAGGCGCTCTGGCGGCTGCTATAGGGTTACTCAGCAGAAACGGGCGTAGGGAGCCGGGCGGCTGGTCGCCGTGGGACTGGGACCACTCGCCCTGGCGCCGGGGCTAGCGCAGGCGCGGAACCAGGTTGAGGTTGAAGGTGCCCACGGTTTCACCCTCCGGCACAAAATACTCACTTTCGAGGGCCTGATAGCCGTCCGCCGTGATATACAGATGGATATGCGGCCCGCCAGCCCCGTAGAAGGTGGGGAAGTTGCTCTCGAAGTGGTAGGCGCCCGCGCTGCCGGTGCGCACTGTGCCGCGGTGCGCGTCGTCGTATTGCCCATCAGGGCCGGCCAGCCAGAGCACGATGGTGGCCCCGGCCAGCGGCGCGCAATCCGCGCTGGAGCGCACCCGGCCCTGGAGCAGATGCCCATGCCCGACGACATCCCGCGCCGGCGCGGGGTCGATGGGATCGCTGATGCTGGGGCCGCGCAGGGTCGCCGGGCAGGTGGCCCGCGTGGTGATCAGGGCCGGCACCGCCCCATAGCGCGCCTGGTAGCGCAGGGTGCCCAGGGGGCGAACGCGCAGATTCTCGTCCGGGCCGCGCTCCAATACGGCCCGCTGGAAGTACTGCACCCGCAGCGGCGTCCCCTCGGCGGTCCGCTCGGCAAATTCCTCCGAGATCGGGTAGCCCATCGGGCCGAGGCTGCCGTCGGGCGGCCAGCCGTAACTATCCCAGTATTCGCGGAAAGGCCCGCCCAGGTGCTTGCCCGTGGGCGGGTAGAGCCGGGTATCGCGGGCCGGGTTGGGCGTCTGGCCGGGAGCGCCGTGCGGGTAGCGGGCCTGGTAGTCGAAAGCACCCAGCAAGGCAAGGAGCACGTCATACGGCGGCGGATTCTGCGGGTGGGCCTCCAGCACGGCCCACTCGAAGTACTGCACGGTATAGACCTGGCCGTCGGTTGCCGAGCGCTCCGGCAGTTCATCGGAGAGAGGGTAGCCGATCTGGCGCAAGGCGCCGTGGGTGCGCCAGTAGGCGAGGAACGGGCCGCGCACGGTCTTGCCCGTCTCCGGGAAGAACTGCGTCTCTTCCTTCGCCAGGGCCGCCGGCTCAGGCCGGATCGCCGTGCTGAGACCAAACAGCGCTCCGATGATCAACGCCGATAGGGCCACGCGCCGGATAGCGGATGCCATCGCCTTCCTCCTGGACTGCCCGGGATGCTCCCGGCTGCTTTGCCCGATTCACTCCTTTCTACTTTCTACCCCGCGGCGCGGCAATCCGTTCCCTGGCCCCTGGCGCGGTCCGGGGGGCGGCAGGAGGGGGCCGGGATGGGGTGTGCCCGCCACGCCCGACCTCCTCTCCGCCCTACCTGCCGGTTGGCGGCAGCAGGGTGCTTATCGGTGCGGCTTTTCGCGGGGCGACGCCGCTCTGCCGGAGGAGCCTGATCCGCTGTTCGTTGTCGCGGGCAGCCTGCCGTTGACGTGCAGCGCGTCCAGGTAGGCGCCCCAGCCGCTCGCCGTCGCCCACTCGTTTGCCGATTCCACGCTGGTGCCCTCACCCCACTCGTTGAAGGTGGTGATGAGTTGCCAGGGCGCCTGGGAGGCGATCATGCTCTGGATGTTCTGCTGCCAGCGGGGCAGATCGCGCGCCAGCCGGGGCGCGGCTTCGCCGGCTTTATTGAACCCAGGGCTGATGGCGAAACTGTAGCCGGCCTGCGAATCCGTGGCGACGGCCGGGCCGTACTGGTGCCAGCTTGCCGGCTGGTCGGCACAGGTGCGGTAGCCCGCGAAGACCTTCAGCACCACATACGCGCCGATGGTGTTGGCCTGGGCCCAGCGCGCGGCCATCGCGCAACTATCGCCCGCGTCGCCGTACACAAAGACGACCGGACGCCCGCCGACATAGAGGTAGTTGGGATCGCGCATATAGCGCGCCTGCATGTAGGTCAGGTCGGCCTGGATTTGCGCGACGGTGGGGTTGCCGCTGCCCTCGGCCTCGTAATAGAGCGACCAGCGGAAGGGGGTGCCGTGCGCCGCGGTGAGCAAGGCGGCGATGCGCCCGTCGGTCGGAGTGCCCTGGCCCCACCAGGAGGCAATCCCGGCCTGGATGTTGCCGTATTGCATGGCCGCGATCTGCCGGCCAATGACGGCCGGATCACTCCCGTTGTAGAAGCCCCCGGTCGGGGTATAGCGGGTGTAGGGGTAAATACCTTGTTGGGTCCAGGCTTCCGGGAACCACGGATAGTAGAACGCGGCGCGGATGGGCAGCGCGAGGCTCGGCGGCAGGCCGGTCGCGGTGGGGCTGGCCGTCGCCGCGGGGTGCGGGGTGCTGGTCGCCGGGGGTGGGGGCGCGGGCGGGGGCGTATTCGTGAGGCGCGGCGCCGGAGTCGGGGTGTTTGCGGCGGGCGTGCGGGTCGCCGTGCGCGTGGCGGTCGCCGTGCGCGTGGGCGTGCGGGTCGCCGCGGGCGGGACCGCTCCGGTGGGCGGCGGCACGGCCGTTGCGGTGCCCGGCGTCGCTCCGACCCAGACATCGGTAATGGGGGTCGCCTGGGCGCTCGCCCCTGCATAGGGCAGGTGATACATATCCTCCAGCGTCCGCAGGACCCGGTAGTGGTTGATCGACTCGGCATAGGCGCCGGTGCGCACCATCGGCCCGACGAAGACGGTGGGAATATGATTCGCGGCGGTAAAGTCGTCTTCGTCCCAGGTGACGATCAGCAAGCTGTTGTGGGTGTGTGCCCACTGGGCATAACCATCCAGGTGCTGTTGCAGCCAGGTATCACCTTGCTGGATGGAGCCGTCGTGCATATCGTGGTTTTGATTGGGGATCACGAACGCGATTTGCGGCAGTTGGCTGTAATCGGTGGGGAAGCTGGTGAACGGGCGGTTGGTGCTCGCCGGGACGTTGCTGAAATTCACCCAGGGGCTGTGCTTGCGCTGGTAGGCGCCGGAGGAACAGACAGTGGAGCCAACCGCCGGCAGGTCTTCGGAGTAGCCGGCAAAGGTGAGACCGGCGTCCAGCAGTTGCCGGCCCAGGTTCGCCGTGGCGAAGGTATGGGGACAACTATCATTGGTGACGCCCTGGGTGGCGCCGGAGAACAGGGCCAGGTAGTTGGGCTGGCTGGGATGCGTGACGCCGTGCGCGTTCGTGAACGAGGCGCCGCCGCGCGCCAGGGCGTTGATATAGGGGGCCGCCGACGAGCCAATCACTTGCGAGAAGGAGTGATTTTCTTCGACGACCACGACGACGTGATCCGGGCGCGGCAGCCCGGGCACGGATGCCTGTGGCGCGGCGTGGCCTTGCGGGATAGTGAACAGGGCCAAGAGGAGTGGAAGTAGCGCCAAGAGGCCGGGGATCCATCGCCCCCGGACGCGCGTGTGTATGGTCCACATGGGCAACACCCTCCCGATCGCCGGCGGTGCCGGGCGATCCTGTAGTAGTGCCAGGGGAGCCAACAAAAACCCCATGGCGAGAGACGCCACGGGGAACAAAACAGTACTGGCAGCGCGACTATCTCACCATGGGGCGAGACTCGGCGCTTTGCGTCCCCATCTCACGATGGGTTTGCCCTTTTCAGCGTCTCTGTGAATATTGGTGCAAGAGCAATATGCAGACGCATGTTGCAGATGCAGAGTTCATTATGCAGATATTGGCTGATGCTGTCAAGAGAAAATAGTACAAGAAAAGCATCTGATATTTGTTTGATATATTCTGAGAGGAATCGTGAGACGAACAATGATGACCTATTGAGACCTAATTGAGACGAACATACAACATCATGCAGTTTGTGAAAGAAGAGCACAGCGCCATCCATGACGGCAAGAGTTCAGGGATAATGAACCCAATGTGAGCCGGCATGGGCAAATGATCGGAGTTACACGGTGGGGCGAAATGGGTGGGGTTCGGAGCCGGCAGGATCTTTCGCCGGGGTTGCTCCGATGCGAAGCGAGCTTGTAAACGCCACATGTTTCAATGGTGTCTCAGCGGTGCATATGGGGGTAGAATGAGCAAACATGTCACCAGGGGTGAAGTACCAGCGGTTGCAGTTTTATTAAAACCTATGTATTATTATTCGTAGTTTAACCGGAGCGAAGTACCAAATACCACCCGCGGCAAGCCGCAGAGTTAGCGACACACTACGTGTGACTATCTTCAGGATGACATGACCGACTTTGTTAAACAACTTCCAGAAGTAAATCGGCCAGTTCTCGCGGCATGGTGATCATGGCATCATGGCCCGTTGGCAACTGTCGCAGACGCCACCCCGCTTCCGTTGGAGGAAGTGCTCTCCGCGCCACTAGATGACGCATGAGTGAGA
>JAICKM010000141.1 GCA_025927935.1 Chloroflexia bacterium
AGGGGCACCGCTGTGGTGAATGCCTCCACCAGTTCCCGCGCCTCCGCGTCGAGATCGAGGCTGAACATGGTCCGCCCGATGATGTTGAAAGCCAGGCTCAACATCTCGACGTTCGCGTCCAGCACGGTCCCACGTGCGCCGCTATGTGCCCAGCGGGCCAGCATAGCGTCGACCGATTCCGCGATGGCCCCGGCGTATTGAGGCACAGCCCTGGGCGTAAAGGCGGGCTGGATCAGGCGGCGCTGGCGCTGCCAGGACTCGCCCTCGTTGGTCAGCAGGCCCAGGCCGGTGAGCAGCTTGAGCGGCTCATAGCCGCGCCCGCGGCTGTAGTTTTGCCGGTTGTCGATCAGCACGTGGCGGATGTAGTCGGGGTGAGCCACGGTGTGGGCGATGTAGGGACCGAGTTGCAGCCGCACGATGTCGCCGTATTGCCGCCAGTTGTCGAAGTTGTATTGCAGTTGGCCTTTGCGCTGTAGCGCGACGAAATTGCCCAGCAAGGGGAGTCCCGGCGGCTGCGGCGCGGCCCGGTGTGGCGGCGCGGCGGTGCGCTGCAGCGGCGTCATGGCGCCCATACGACCCTGTCCTCTCTCCCCCCGGTACCTGTGCAATTGCTCGATAAGCCCCTTGTCCCGTGTCACTCTGAGCGGAGCGAAGAGTCTCGTCTCGTGTGAGTACAAGACGAGATGCTTCACTGCGTTCAGCATGACAACGGGGACGTGCGGCGCTACGCCGTCAGGCAGCAGGGCAGACGAAATCGCGATCCTGCCTGCCCATCCATTCTAGCAAGGAGCGCACAAATCCGTCAACTCGTCCCGGCGCCCTCGGCCTCCGCGGGTTCCGGGTCGAAGTGCGGATACGCGGGCAGCGGCCAGCGCTCCAGCATTTCTGCCAGGCTGTCGCCGCCCAGTTTTTCGTGCAGGGCCTCGGCCAGCACCCAGGCCACCATCGCCTCGCCCACGACGCCCGCCGCGGGCACGGCGCAAAAGTCGGAACGCTGGTAGGTCGTCGGCGTTTCCTCGCCGGTCGCCATATCGACCGTGGTCAGCGGCTTAATCGTGGTCGAGATCGGCTTCATCGCGGCGCGCACAATCAGCGGCAGGCCGGTGGTCACGCCGCCCTCCAGGCCGCCGGATCGATTCGTGCGCCGGTAGGGGCCGTCCGGCCCGGCGTAGATCTGATCGTGGACCTCGCGCCCGCTGTGCGTGCTGTTTTCGAAGGCCGGACCGATTTCCACGCCCTTGATGGCCTGGATGCTCATCACGGCGCCCGCCAGGCGGCCGTCGAGCTTGCGATCATAATGCACATAGCTGCCCAGGCCCACCGGCAGCCCCGTGGCCCAGACGGTGAAGACGCCGCCAATGGTGTCGCCGGTGCGCCGCGCGTTGTCCACCAGGCCGCGCATAGCCTCCGTCGCCACCGGATCGGGGCAGCGCATCTCGGAGGCTTCGGTGGCTTCAAGCAGGCTCGCCGGGTCGCCTTCGGGGATGGTCGCCGTGACGCTGCCGACCGAGTTGACGTAGCTGCCGACCTGGATGCCGAACTGGCCCAGCAGGGCGCGCGCCACCGCTCCGGCCGCCACGCGGGCCGCTGTCTCACGGGCGCTGCTGCGCTCCAGCGCCAGGCGCATGTCGGGCAGGCGGTACTTGGTCGCCCCGACAAGGTCGGCGTGGCCGGGGCGCGGCGCAGTCAGGCGCGGCTGGGCGCGCTTCTGCTGGTTGGCGTAGTCGCGGTTCTCGATGCGGAAAACAATCGGCCCGCCGGTGGTCACGCCCTCGTGGACGCCGCCCAGTACCTCGACGGCATCCTTTTCGATGCGCATGCGCCCGCCCCGCCCGTAGCCGCCCTGGCGGCGCACGAGGTCGGCATTAATGGCCTCTTCCGGCAGCGGCAGCCCGGCGGGCATACCCTCGATGATCACGGTCAGGGCGGGGCCATGGGACTCGCCGCCCGTGAGGAAACGGTGTAACACGTCAGACTTCCCTCGATTCAGTAGTTGGTCAACGGAGATCCGTCATTCGGAGCGCAGTGAAGAATCTCCGTCTTGTATCCGCACGAGACGAGACTCTTCGCTGCGCTCAGCGTGACAAGGTCCGTGCCGTTCTATTCGGTGTGTTGGGCGGCCAGCGCCTGCTCAGCCGCCGCGCGCATAATCGGCACAGGGGCCGGTTGCCCGGTCCAGAGCGTGAAAGCCTCCGCCCCCTGCCCTACCAGCATGCCCAGCCCACCCGCAGTGCGGCACCCGGCCGCCGCCGCGCGGGCCAGCAGCCTGGTTTGCGCCGGGCGGTAGACCAGGTCATAGACAAACAGATCGGCGGGCAGCGGCACAGCCGGCGGCAGCGGATCCTCCGCTGTACGCGGCCACATGCCCAGCGGCGTGCAGTTGACTAGCAACCGCGCCCCGGCCAGCCACCCCCCGACGACCGGCGACTCCAGCGCCGCCGGGATGATCGCCCCACCCGCCGGAAGCGAGTCGCGCAGTTGGGCGGCCTGCGCCGCGCGCCGGGCGACCACGACGACTTCCCAGCCCTGCCGCGCCAGCGCCCAGACGACCGCCCGCGCCGATCCCCCCGCGCCGAGCACCACGGCCCGGCCCGGACTCGCCTGCACCGGCAACTGGGCCGCCAGGTCGGCGGCGAACCCGGCGACATCCGTATTGTACCCCGCCAAGCGCCCGGCTTCCACCCGTACCGTATTGACCGCGCCCAGCGCCGCCGCGTCCCCGTGCAACTCGTCCACCAGCGGGGCGATAGCGGTCTTGTAGGGCACGGTCACGTTGCAGCCCAGCCACTCGCCGCCCCGCAACGCGGCAACCTGGTCCGGCAGCGCGCTTTCGGGGATGTCCAGCAGTTCATAGCGATAGGACAGCCCCAGCGCGGCAAACGCCGCGTCCTGCATGGGCGGGGAGAGGCTGTGGCCCAGGGGGTGGCCGATCAGTCCGACACGCATTCCGCCCCCAGCGCGGCCAGCGCCGCCGCGAAGCCCGGATAGCTGTCGTCGATACAGGCGGAACCCTGGATCACCGTCTCGCCCTCGGCGACGAGTCCGGCCACGGCCAAGGCCATCGCCAGCCGGTGATCGCCGTGGCTGCTGACTGCCGCGCCGTGCAGCGGGGTCGGGCCATAGACGCGGAAGCCGTCGGGCAGCGGCTCGATCCGCGCCCCCAGCTTGCCCAACTCCTCAGCCACGGTGGCGATGCGGTCCGTCTCCTTGACGCGCAACTCGGCAGCGTCGCGCACCTCGGTGACGCCCTCGGCCTGGGTCGCCGCGACGGCCAGCACCGGCAACTCATCGATGAGCCGCGGGATCAGCGCCCCGGCGATCCCTGTGCCCCGCAGCGGGCGCGCGCTCACGATCAGGTCCGCGACCGGCTCGCCGTGCTCTTCACGCGGCGCGGCCTCCTGGATCTCCGCGCCCATGGCCCGCAGCACGTCGATCACGCCGGTCCGGGTCGGGTTGACCCCTACCCCATCCAGCCGGATCTCCGTGCCGGGCACAATCGCCCCCGCACAGAGGAGAAAAGCTGCTGAGGATATGTCGCCTGGCACTGTGATCGTCAGAGGTTGCAGCGCAGATCGGGTGACGCTGATCGCGCCCGGTGTGCCCGTATCGACCGGCACGCCCATCGCCGCCAGCATGCGCTCGGTATGGTCGCGGCTGGGGCTGGACTCGCGCACCGTGGTCGTGCCGTCCGCGAACAGCCCGGCCAGCAGCAAGGCCGACTTGATCTGCGCGCTGGGCACGGGCGTCGCGTACTCAATGCCGCGCAGGCCGCCACCCTGGATGCTCAGCGGCGCGAGTTTGCCGCCCTGGCGGCCCAGGATCGTGGTGCCCATACGACGCAGCGGCTCGGCCACGCGGGCCATGGGCCGGCGGCGCAACTGGGCGTTGCAGTCGAGCATGCTGTAGAAAGGCAGCCCGGCCAGGATGCCCGACAGCAGGCGCATGGTCGTCCCCGACCCGCCGCAGAACAGCGGGCGATCCGGTTCGATCAGGCCATCAGGGCCGTGCCCCTCCACGACCACCTCTTCCCAGCTATATATGACCGGCACGCCCAGCGCGCGCACGATCTGCAACGTCGAGAGGCAGTCGTTAGCCGGGAGGAAGCCGCGGATGCGCGTGGTGCCCGTGGCGAGCGCCCCGAACAGCGCGGCGCGATGGGAGATCGACTTATCCCCAGGGATGATCACACGCCCGGCCAGACGCCCGGCGCGGCCTCGGATACGTAGTACCCCCGCCGTGCCGCCCGGCCCGGTGTCCGGCTCCTGAGCGGTGGGCATCGGCGGAAGCAGATCGGCAGGCTGCTCGGTCACCGCCGTCACCCCGCTGCCGCGACGGGCACCTGGGCCACGTCGCGGCCAATCGCCCGGCTCACCCGGCGCAACTCTTCGATCAGCGCCGCGCAGCGGTCCGGGCGCAAGGACTGCGCGCCGTCTGATAGCGCTTCTTCAGGCCGCTGATGAACCTCGACGATTAGACCGTCGGCGCCCGCCGCCACCGCCGCCCGCGCGATCGGCCCCACCAGGTCCCAGCGCCCGGTGCCGTGGCTTGGGTCCGCCACGACCGGCAGATGAGTCAGCAACTTCAGCATGGGGATGGCGTTTACGTCGAAGGTGTAGCGGGTGGACGGTTCGAAGGTGCGGATGCCGCGCTCGCAGACCACGACGTTGCGGTTACCCTGGCTGAGGATGTACTCGGCGGCCAGCAGCAGTTCTTCGAGCGTGCTGCTCATGCCGCGCTTCAGCAGCACCGGCTTGGGCTGCTGGCCCACGGCTTCCAGCAGGCGGTAATTCTGCATGTTGCGCGTGCCGATCTGCAACATGTCGGCATACTGCGCCACCAGACCGACTTCCTCGGTACCCATCACCTCGGTGACAATCGCCATGCCGTACTTCTCGCGCACCTCGGCCAGGATCTGCAAGCCACTTTCGCCCATGCCCTGGAAGGCGTAGGGCGAGGTGCGCGGCTTGAAGGCGCCGCCGCGGAAGATGCGCACGCCCAGTTCGTGCAGCATCGCCGCCAGTTCCATCGTCTGGGCGCGGCTCTCCACCGAACACGGCCCGGCCATGAACACCACGTCCTTGCCGCCGATGGCCTGGTCGCCCACCTGCACAATCGTGTCGTTGGGTTGGAAGTCCCGGCTCGCCAGCTTATAGGGGGCCAGGATCGGCACGACCCTGTCCACCCCGCTCATCATCAGGATCTCATCGGGGTTGATGCCCCGCTCATCGCCCAGCATACCGATACAGACCCGCTCGGTGCCCGCCGCCAGGACGGGTGTGTTGCCGAATTCGCGGATCCGGTCCATGACGTGCTCTACCTCGGCGTTATCGGCGCCGACCCGCATCACCACCAGCATTGTCGTCCTCTTTTCCGGGCGCGCACGCGCCGCCCACTGCTTAGCCCAGCATTTCCAGGTAGTTTTGCAACAGCCGCTTACCGCCCTCGGTCATGATCGACTCCGGGTGGAATTGCACGCCTTCGATGGGCAACCGGCGGTGGCGCACGCCCATGATGAGACCGTCTTCGGTCCAGGCGGTGATTTCGAGATCGGGCGGGCACGTGTCCCGATCGATGACCAGGGAATGGTAGCGGGTGGCCTGGAAGGGATTCGGCAGCCCGGCAAACAGGCCCTGGCCGTTGTGATAGATGGCCGAGGTCTTGCCGTGTACCGGCTCCGGTGCGCGGACGATCCGCCCGCCGAACAGTTGCCCGATGCACTGGTGCCCCAGGCAGACGCCGAGCACCGGCCGCACCGCGCCCAGCGCCTCAATCGCCGCCAGCGAGACCCCGGCCTCGTCGGGCGTGCCCGGCCCCGGCGAGACGATCAACCCGGCAGGCGGCGTTGCCTGCACGTCGTCCACGCAGATGGCGTCGTTGCGGGCCACCTGAACCTCGGCGCCCAGTTCGCCCAGGTATTGATAGAGATTGTAGGTAAACGAATCGTAGTTATCGATCATGAGGATCATCGCGCACCTCGCTCGGCCAGGTCGAGGGCCACCATCAGCGCCCGCGCCTTGTTCTCGGATTCCTGCCGCTCCGTGGCGGGCACGCTGTCGGCCACGATGCCCGCGCCCGCCTGCACGGTCGCCACGCCGTCGCGCAGCATGATCGTGCGGATCGTGATCGCCATGTCCATGTTGCCGCTTGCGCTGAGATAGCCGACTGCGCCGCCATAGGCACCGCGCGCATCGGCCTCCAACTCGGAGATGATCTGCATCGCCCGCACCTTGGGTGCACCCGAGAGCGTTCCCGCCGGGAAGCAGGCGCGCAGCGCGTCCACCGCGTCCAGCCCGGCCCGCAGATCGCCCGCGACGTGCGAGACCAGGTGCATCACGTGGGAGTAGTGCTCGATCTCGAAGAGGATCGGCACGCGCACACTGCCGATAGTCGCCACGCGGCCGATGTCGTTGCGGCCCAGATCGACCAGCATCAGGTGTTCGGCGCGCTCCTTGGGGTCGGCGCTGAGCGCCGCGGCCAGGGTCGCGTCCTCGGCGGGCGAGGCACCGCGCGGGCGCGTCCCGGCGATGGGGTGGGTTGCCACCTGGCCGTCGCGCACCTGCACCAGCATCTCCGGCGACGCGCCGACGAGTTGGAAGCCGCCCAGTTGCAGGTAGAACATATAGGGCGAGGGGTTCAGCGAACGCAGCGCCCGGTAGATGGCGAAGGGCGCCGCCGTGGTCGGGCGGCTGAACCGCTGCGACAGCACCACCTGGATGATGTCACCAGCCCGGATATGCTCCTTGCCGCGCTCGACCATCGCCTCGTAGGCATCGGGCGTACAGTTGGATGTGGCTGCCGGGCCGGGCGCGGGCGCGGGTCCGGCGGCGATGGCCGGGACCTGCGCCGGGAGCGGCCCGCTCAACCGGGCGCACGCGCCGTCGATGCGGGCCACAGCCTCGTCATAGGCAGCGTCCACATCCCCGGCCAGCGAGGCCAGGCTGATCACCTGCATCATGCCGTAAGCGTGGTCGAAGGCGACGACGGTATCGTAGAGACCGAACAGGGCCAAGGGCAGGCCGTGGGGATCGTGGGCCGCGGGCGGTACCGGCTCGAACGTGCCCGCTGTCTCATAGCTCAGGAAGCCGACCGCGCCGCCGGCAAAGGGCGGCAGCGGTTGGTGCCGCCCGGCGGGCGGCACCACGCGCCACGCCCGCGCCTGCCGCGCCAGCGCGCCGAGAGGATCGGGGTCGCCGGGCGGCACCCGCAGCAGGCGGGACGGCGCGGCGCCCAGGAAGCTGTAGCGGCCCGGATGCTCGCCACCGTGCACGCTCTCCAGCAAGAAGCTGTAGCCCTGGTCCGTGTGCCCGGCCACCAGCTTCAGGTAGGCGGAGACCGGGGTGTCCAGGTCAGCATAGAGCCGCCGCACCAGCGGCACCAGCGGTTCGCCGCCCTGGCGAGCTTGCGTCCGTTCGGCGTCCGCCATGCGCCGCACCGTCTGCAAGTCGGGTACGATCATGCCTGGCCCGGTATCGGGACCGGCGCCGGACGCGGCGGTCGGACCAGGTACGACTGTCACATCCCTATCGATGATTGTGCTCATGTTGCCCTCCCGGCCCTAGCCGTCAGGAATCAAAAAACCCCCGTCCCAGACATGGCGCACAATTGCGCCAAAGGGACGAGGGCCATAGCCGCTCGTGGTGCCACCCTGATTCCGCCGCGGGCCATGCTTACGCAGGCCATCCGGCGGCACTCCGTGAGTACCTAGTCGTCGCGGCGACTGCCGATACTCCGCTCCTGCTAACGGAAGAGTCTCCGGCGCCGTCTACTCGGCTTCACGGCCTTTCGGGGCGCAACTCCCAGCTCCATTCACCGCCGGCGCTGCCTCCGGATTCTCACCTGCGCCGGATCTCTGGGCGCTCGCTGCGGCGGGTACTAGTGCTGTTCGCTGTCTTTTGGGTTATGTACTTTATCTACAAAAACTATAGCAGCTTTTCCGGCAGGTGTCAAGCCGACATTTGTCCCGGATTCATACCGCCATGATATTACCGGGCCGCCGCGCGGGGCCGTGATCCCCTGGCCGTGAACGGGCCGGCAACAAGTTGCGCCCCGCCCCGTTCTAGCGTATAATGCTCCCAACGAGGAGGGTCCCTATCCACCCTCCGGCTTATTCACCCGCCTATAGAGGAGTTGCGATCATGGCTTACGTGATCACCGAACCTTGCATCGGTACTAAAGACGCATCCTGTGTCGACGTGTGTCCCGTCGACTGCATCCATCCGCGTAAAGACGAGAGTGATTGGGACCCGATGCCCCAGCTTTATATCGATCCGGACGAGTGCATCGACTGCGGCGCCTGCGAACCGGAGTGCCCGGTCAACGCCATCTTCCCGCAAGATGATGTGCCGGAAGAGTGGCAGAGCTACGTGGCAATCAACGCCGACTATTACAAGAAGTAGTCCGCGCGGGTACGCGGTATTTTAAGGAGAGGTCAGCCGCGCCGCGGGATGACCTCTCCTTGTTTATGATCCCGGCCAGTTTCTTGTGTTACTCTGAGTCGTTCAGGTGCCTACGGCACACCAGCGCGTATGAAAATAGCACATGTGGACGACGCGAGATGCGTCACTTCGTTCAGCATGACAGTAAGGCACGGGACTCGCGGTTGCTCCCGATCTCGCCTACCGTACCCGCCAGGAGGACAGGCGCCGATGGCTGAAATCCAGGTGAAGTTATTCGCCACGCTGGCACGCTACCGGCCGGGCACGCAGCACGGGCAGCCGTTTGCCCTGCCCCTGGTCGAGGGCCAGGACCTGCGCGCCGCCGTGGCCGATCTGGGCCTGCCGGACGAGGCGATCCGCCATGTGTTTGTCAACGGCCGGCGAGTCGCCCTCGACTACGTGCCGCGCTCCGGCGACGAAGTGGCGATCTTCCCGCCGCTGGCCGGGGGCTGACATGCCGATGACCATCGACGAGGCGGCCCAGTCGTTCAAGGACGAGTTGCTGGCGAAATCGCCACGCACGCTCAAGACCTATAGCGCCGCGTTGCGCGCTTTCCGCCTGTTCCTGCTCTCGCTAAAGCTCGACCCGGCCACCGCGCCCGTGAGCGACCTGCGCGAAGACCACGTTCGCCAGTTCCTGCTCAGTCTCTACCGCGAACCCGTCCGCTACCGTGAGCCGAGCAAGGCCGAGAAGGTCCACCCTGGCGCCACCCGCCGCAGCGCCGAACCCTTCGCCGAGCGCACGGTGCGGACTTACGTCACGGCCATCAACCGCTTCTACAGTTTCATGGCCCGCGAGTCCTACGCCACGCCTAATCTGGAAGTGGTGCGCGAGAAGCTGCGCGCCACCCGGCGGCGCTACTCGCCATCCATCCCCTTCGTCGGCACGGAGACGATTGAGACGATTATCAACCACGTCAAGAGCCGCCCGGCGCAGACCGATCCCGTGCTGGAGGTCAAGCGCCGCCGCGATATTGCCCTGGTCGTGCTGCTGGCACGGACCGGCCTGCGCCTGAGCGAGATCTGCAACTTGCAGCGCCGCGACATCCGGCCCAACGACGGGCTATTGCTGGTGCGCGGCGGCAAGGGCGGCAAGGATCGCGTCGTGGACATCAACGCGGAGGTGCTCAAGGTGCTGCGCCACTACTGGCAGTTTGCCGACAGCCGGCGCGCACCGCATGACACCCGCCCGCTGGCCGATCTACCCGCCGTCGCCGGGCACGACAAGCGCTCGCCCCTGCTGCAACCGATCTCGCCCAAGACCGTTGAACGAATCATCGAGGGCTATGTCAAGGAGTTGCAGATCGGTGAGCATGTGACGCCGCACTCCTTCCGCCACGGCTTCGCCACGGTGCTCGTGGAGAACGACGTGAACCTGCGCCTGGTGCAAGAACTGCTGGGCCACGCCAATCTGAGCACCACCCAGGTCTATGCCCATATCAGCGATCGGGATCGGCGCGACGCCTACCAGCGCATCTTCGGCCAGTGGGGCAACACGGCGGCGGATACCGGCGAAGCCGGCGCCGATAGAGCAGCACAAGAGCCGGCTGAACCGGGCGAAAATCACAAATAGAGCAATTTCAGAGCGAAAACAGAGAATCTATTGACAAGCGCCTTAATAACTGCTATTATAACTACAGCGCAGGTTTAGCCAACGAAACCTTCGCGTTTAGAGGCCACTCCAGCCAAGGGAGTGGCCTAGCTTTTTGCCCAAAAGCCGTCTTTGCGAGTGGTAAGGAGACGGTAAGGTACTCTATTACCTCTCTGCTAATCCCTCTCAGTGCTCGTTGATACTCTCCATTCTCGGTCTGCTGTTCATTTCTGTTATAATGCACTATCGATATTCCAGGAAAGCCAACCAGCCCGTCAGCACCTGACGACTGACGGCTGACAGCTAAGAGGGATCGCATGACTGAGAAGCCGACGCCGGAGCGGTATGACCCGGCAACCATTGAGGCCAGGTGGCAAGCGCGCTGGGCCGCCGATCATATTGACGCCATTGATCTCCATGAGGAGAGCCGGCCCCACTACTACTTCCTGACGATGTTGCCCTACCCCAGCGGCGACCTCCATATCGGCCACTGGTTCACCATGGCGCCGAGCGACACCCGCGCCCGCTACCTGCGCATGCGCGGCTATACCGTGTTCTACCCCATCGGCTTCGACGCCTTTGGCCTCCCGGCGGAGAACGCGGCGATCAAGCGCAACATCCATCCCAAGAAGTGGACCTACGCCAACATCGAGAACATGCGCAAGCAGTTGCGCACCATGGGTGCCATCTTCCCCTGGGATCACGAGGTCGTGACCTGCGACCCGGAGTTCTACCGCTGGAACCAGTGGTTCTTCATCCAGTTCTTCAAGCGCGGCCTGGCCTATCGCAAGTTCGCGCCGGTCGATTGGTGCCCGTCCTGCAATACCACCCTGGCCCGCGAGCAGGTGGTCGGCGAAGACCGGCGCTGCGAACGCTGCGAGACCCCGGTGATCAAGAAAGACCTGTTCCAGTGGCTGTTCAAGATCACCGACTACGCGGAGGAACTGCTGGACTTCAGCGAATTGCAGTGGCCGGAGCGCGTGCAGACGCTACAGCGCAACTGGATCGGGCGCAGCGAGGGCGCGGAGGTGGTGTTCGAGGCCCAGCTCGCTGACCCGGCGGCGCCGCCCGCCCCGATCACCGTGTTCACCACACGGCCCGACACGCTGTGGGGTGCGACCTTCATGGTGCTGGCGCCCGAACATCCGCTGGTCCCGGCTCTGACCACGCCGGAACAGCGCGAGGCGGTCGAAGCCTATGTCACCCAGGCCGGGCGGCAGAGCGAGATCGACCGGCTGGCCGAGGACAAGGAGAAGACCGGCGTGCCTACGGGCAGCTATGCCGTCAACCCGGTCAACGGTGCGCGCATCCCGATCTGGATCGCCGATTACGTGCTTATGGGCTACGGGACCGGCGCGATCATGGCCGTGCCCGCGCACGATGCCCGCGACTTCGCCTTTGCCCGCAAGTATGATCTGCCCATCGTGCCGGTGATCGATCCGGCACCCGGCGAACCCGCGCCCGCTGCCGACGAGATGACCGCCGCGTACACCGGCGACGGCGGCGTGATGGTCCACTCCGGGCCGATTGACGGCACGCCCGTCGGGCACGGCCCCGGCAAGAGCGTGGCCGCGGCGATTGCCTGGCTGGAGGCCCACGCGCGGGGCAAGGGCGCCGTGACC
>JAICKM010000640.1 GCA_025927935.1 Chloroflexia bacterium
GTCTCCCCAGCCAGCAGCGCTTCCAGGTCGGCGAGTTCATAGAACCACCAGCCGTTCAGGTGGGCCGCCAGATCTTTGAAGGTCCACTCCCCCAGCGCGCCGGGCTGGAGCATGTGCTCGTCGCCCACTTGGGCCAGCAGCGCCTCCCAGCGGGCGCGTTCCTCGCGGACGTGCCGCAGGCAGTGCTGTTTGTAATCGTAATCTGCTTCCATGCCTTCCCCCCTTCCCTTCTCGGATCGGTGACGCGGGATCAACGGGGTCGGAGCGCCAACAGGCCGCCCTAGCAGCTAGCCGGCACTTCCCGCTTCGGCCGGCCGAGCTGACATGTGCGAGACCGGCAGACGAGGAGCCGAGCGGCTATCCGTGGCCTACCTGTTAAGCCAGGTCGCTCCGGCGCGGCGGTCTTGCCGGCTGGCGCGGTGAACCGTAGGTCGGGCCACGGCAAGCCGGGCGCCGGGCCATTGCAGGCGCGGAGCACCGGCGCGGACGAGATCCCGACGCCGGTGGGTCCCAAATAGCACTGCGGCCGGCGCCCTGATCCCTGCTCTCCTGGCGGAGCCACGCGCGTCCAGCGGCACTAACTCCCTGAGGGCACGGTCCTGAACATACTCTTCAGCAGATCCGGCTTCGTCAGGGTCTCGCGCAGGTGAAACTCCTGCTGATTCGAGAAGAGGTAGCTGTTCCCCTGCTCGTCGAGTTCCAACTGTAAGAGCGCGACACCGTGGAAGTCGGCCGGCAGCGCCAGTTCCAGATCCACTTGCCGCGCGCTGCTGTTCGCCGCTAGCGTCACGCGCCGCCGGGTCGGCGCGGCCAGCACCTGGCCGTCCAGACTGGTCAGGTTGATGGTTAGCGCTGCCTCTGCAGCCTCACGTTCGTTCAGCGTCCAGATCTCCGCGCGCAGCGGCGCGCCCGGCGGCAGCTTCAGGCCGGCGTAGCGTGCTACGGCGAGCCGGGGGCGGTAGGCTTGTTGGATGGCGTAGTAGGCCAATTTGGGGGTGCCGCCGTATTCGACCACCGAGGTGCAGACGACCATCGGCCACGGCTCGTTGAGCTGCCACGGAAAGACCCCCGCCGCCCCCGGCCAGCGCCGGCGGGTCTCCTCGATCACGTAGCGCAACGCTTCCGCTTGCAACCACTGGCTGGCGAGCACAGCAAGCTCGTTGTCGGGGAGCCGCCCGAAGACCTGCTCCAGCGTCCTGTGGTGCTCCCACCAGCGACTGTGGTGTCGCCGCACAGGCGCCTCGGGGTCGCGGGAGCGATATGGCGGCGACAGAAACGCCGTTTGCCCGGCCAGGCTCGCTTCGCCGGGCACGCCGACCTCCGAGTGCAGAATCGGCGCCGCCGCATTGAACCGCCAGTATTGGGCGCCCGGCCAGCGTTCGCTGTACTCCCACGGCCCATGCACATCCCACAGCGCGGGCTGCTCGGGATCGTCCTCGAACGCCGGGCCGAGGGGCGAGCTGGGGCGGAAGTCCCGGTCCGGGTCGGTGTCTTGGAGCGCCGCCGCCAGCACCTGCGCATAGGGATGCTCGATCCGCAGGGGCAAGCCGTCCTCGCCGCGCAACTCGTTACCCCCACCCCAGAGGGCCAGGCTGGGATGATTACGCCGGGCGACGGCGACCTCGCGGGAGAACACGCGCAGGCGCGCCAGGTACGCGGCGTCCGTGGGGGGCACGTTGTTGAGGCCGCCCGAGCAGAGCGGGAACTCCTGCCAGGCCAGCAGGCCCCGCCGATCACATTCGTCGTAGAAGGCTGGCGACTCGGGATCGGCGCCGCCCCACACGCGCAGGATGTTGGCGCCTGCCGCCTGGGCCAGGGCCAGCATCGGCCGCGCCTGCACGTCCGCCCGGGCGCCGCCCAGCATATCGGCGGGCACCCAGTTCCACCCCTTCTGGAAGACGCGGCGACCATTCACCTGCAAAACCAGCGGCCATTCCTCGGGGCTGCCCGCCGGGCGGCGCACCCAGCGGATCTCGCGCACGCCGAAGTGGATCCCCGCCTGGTCGGACCCTTCCGCGGCGGCGTGCGCCTGGTAGAGCGGCTGCTCGCCCATGCCATTGGGCCACCAGAGCTGGGCGTTGGGCAGCGCGATCTCACAGCGCGCGATCCCATCGGGTTCTGGGGCCGCCACCGCGCTCGCGATCTGGGCGCCGTCTTGGAGTACGGCAAAGCGGATTGCGCGTGCCGGGCCGTCCACCCGCACACTGAGCCGCACGCTAGCTGCGCCATCATGTAGCTGGGGTCGCGCCCAGAGATCGCGCAGGCGGGTTGGGCCACTGAAGCGCAGCCGCACATCGCCAAGAATACCCGTCTTGACCAGGCGCGGCGCGAAGTCCATGCTGTACCCGACGCGCCCCTTCAGGCTGCGAGTGGCCGCAGTGCTACCGATCTGCGGGTCTTCCCGGCGAACGGCGTCTATCTGCACAATAAGTTGGTTGCGGCCCGGGCGGAGCAGCGGACCGATTTCCAGGTCGAATGGGGCCCCGGGCCCCTCATGGTCGCCCGCGAGCATGCCGTTTAAGTAGACGCGGCACACATCGTCCACCGAGTCGAACTCCAGGAAGGCGCGCTGATCACCCAAAGCGGAGTCCAGGTCGAAATCCAGGCCGTAGATCCAGTCGCGGTGCTCGGTCCACTCGGCGGCGCGGGTGTTGAGATCGCGATACAGCTCCGGCAGGAGGCCCGCCGTTTGCAACGCCTGCTGGACCGAGGCACAGATGGCGACCGGGCACCACTGGGCGAGATCGTGCTGCTGAGCGGAGCGCTTGAACCAAGCCCATTCGTTGGGGGGTTCATCGCGCAACCGCCAATCAAACTCGGCAAGCGAGATTGGCGCGGCCCCGCGCTGGGGCGAAATCACGTTCACAAGTCACACCTCCACGGCGGGTTGAGGCACCCCCGCGTCCACAGTGTACCATAATCGAGCACGGCAGGAGAGGGTGGGGCGGTCGTGGATAGATCTGTGGTGTAACCCTCAGGGGCGTCCAACTAAGCGTGCTGCCTATTCGTATGCGGGGGTGCTAGTTCGAATTAGCGCTCCGCGAAGTCCTCCAGAGGGAAGAGCGGCGCGTCTGCCGCTCATGCTACCAGTCGGTGCCAGTACACAAATGCCTGATTGGCGCTGTCCTCACTTACTTGGGGTCCGGGAAAGAAAGCGGCCTGCCTCCTACACTCCAACATTATGCCTTGCTCCTTCACCCAATTCCGCCGTGCGGCTTCGCTGAGGGAGGCGGCAAGTCGCTGCTCGACTACCCTAAACCACATTCGCAGTTCAGTTTCCTCCAGCAGGCCACCGCCATCGCTGCTCGCCCCGAAGGCGTAGGTCAGCAGAATCTGTGCGTCAACCAGATCAGTAGCCCGTTCAAGTGCAGGTATGCCGAGGAAATATGCGCGGGGTAGCGGGGCACACAACCGTGGTCATGCCGCCCACCGGTCGATCAGTTCTTGTAATTCTTTTGATCGCCGCCACCGTTGCTTGGGCGGTTGCCAGCGGGCGGAGGGCACCTGGTAGCGCAAGAGTTCGTCGATGCTCCACTTGTCCAACAAAGCAGGCAGACCCGGATTAAGATTCGCCGTGCGGACCCTGCGATTGGGCAACAAAGGGTCTATGACTTGCTTAGGCGAACAGGGCCTGCATCCGCATACTGGAGGCACAAGCGGGGTACTTTGTAGCGAATTATCACGCCAGGGTGACACCGAATTAGCACTCACGGGGCGTCTGAAGCAGGCTATTGGGTTTGCAGTCGTGGTTGGTCCCTACGGTACCGCGCCAGCAGAATTTAAGTTTGGCTACATTTGTCGCTACATGGAGCACGATAAAGCCACGAATACAAAATCATTCGTGGCTATTTCTCGCTATGTTTAGTCATATTTGGGTGCTCAGGATCAGACTTGAACTGATGACCCTGCGATTTTCAGTCGCCGGATATTACGTCCGGCGTTATCTAAAAACGTCTGCCATGTGCGTGAATTCCCCCTCGTCATTCCACTGCTGTCCATCCTGTATCAGGGATGTCCGCTCCAATTGATGTCAAGGTTGATGTCAAAATAAGCGAAATCTACTTCGTTTATCCCTCCAATCTGACACCTGCACGTCGGTTTTCACCACTGAGCCGCTGTCGTGTCCACTCGGTGCATTCCCTATTGGTCCCTCATCCCTTCACAGTCTTTCTTTACTTGACATAAA
>JAICKM010000570.1 GCA_025927935.1 Chloroflexia bacterium
GGACTGCCAGCGGGCGGCCAGGCCCGCGGCGGGGGCCAGCAGGTTCTCTCCTTCCAGGGGAACGACCACGCCGGGAGGGCGGTTGGCCCAGGCTAGCACATCGGCGGCGAAGCGGGCGGCGAAGCCCGGCTGGAGGTCGAGCGCGAAGCCGGTCAGCGCGAAGCGGCGCGGGGGGGCGGCGCGCACCGTGCCCGGCGTGACCGCGCAGAGGCGGGGCGCCGAGCGCGCGCCCAGCGGGCGGTAGCGCAGCAGCCAGATCGGCACCAGGTAGAGCATATCGGTGGCCGGCCAGGAGTCGGCGGGCCAGAGCGCATCGGCGCGCGCCGCGGCGGTCTCGGCGATGCGCCCATCGGCCAGCGCGGCCAGCATCCGCACCCGCTCGCGCAGGCGGTCCGTGCCGTCGAGTTTCAACTGCGCGGCGGCGGCGTCGAAGGCGGCCAGCGCGTCGAGCCACCCGCGGCGCTGGGCGAACCCGGCCAGCACGGCGGCGTGGCGGGCGCGCAGCAGTTCAACATGGCGGCGCAACGTCGCTTCTTCCCGCCCGGCATACTCCTCGCTCCAGCCGATGAGATCCTTCTCGGCGCGGCTCAGGCGTTGCTGTTCGGTCTCCGTGCCGGCCAGCAGGCGCTGCTCGTCGGCGTGCGCGGTCGCCAGAGCCGTACTTGTGGCCGTGACGGCGTTCAGCGCGGCGGTGCGCTCGCCTTGCAGGCGCACAAAGTCGTCCTGCAAGCGGCGAGCCTGATCCCAGGTGGGGCCGGTGCGCCCACCCTTGAGCGTGTAGGCGAGGTTATCGGCCACTTCGTCGTAGGCGACGGTGGCGACCTCCAGGCGGCGTTGCAGGCGGGCCAGGTTGCCGGCCAGGGTATAGAGCCGCCCGGCCACCCCGTCGGCCTGGCTCTTGGCGCTCGCCAGGCGGCCCGGCTCGGCGCCCGGCGGCGGGCGTTCGGCGGCCAGGGCGCCGGTCAGCGTTTCCTGGGCGCCCAATGCCCGTTCGAGGGTATGGGTGACGCGCGCCCGCAGGCTGCTCAGCGCGTCGAGGCGGCCACGAGCGCGCACCGGCTCGTTGCGCACGCGGCGCAGCAGCGCGTTCAACGCCGTGACCTCGCTATCGACCGCCAGCGGCGCGGTGATCTGCGCGGGCCAGGCGGGCCAGGGCAACTGCACGGGCAGTTCCTGCTCGTCCTTCGCGCAGAGGCTCTCCAGGTCCTCGGCCTGGCGGGTCAGCTTGCTTAGCTCCTGGGCGGCCTGGGCGACGACCGTGGGCGCCTGCTCCACGGCGATGGGCCGCGGCGACACATACAGGTCGCCCTCGGCCACGGCGCGGGCGGTCTCGGCGCGGGCCTGCTTCCAGCCCTGGCGCAAGGCCGCGCCGGTGCGCTCGTGCAGCGCGGCCAGGTCGTGCCAGCGGTCGGTCAGCGGGTGTAATTCAGCGTCGATCTCGTTCAGCACGGTCTCTTGCTGGTGCAGCTTGCGCTCGGTCGCGGCGATCTGCGCGCGCAAGCGATCCTGCTCGCGAGCCAGCGTAGCCTGCAAATCGTCGCGGATATGCTCATAGCAGGCGCTGATCAGCTTGCCACCCTCGACGTGCATCTGGCCCACGCGGTCCAGGTCGGGGCCGATCTCCGTCTCCAGCGCGCCGAACGTCTCGTCCGCCAGGTCCACGGCGCGGGCCTGCACGCCGTCGAGCGCCGTGACGGCGGCGGTCGCGCGCTCGGCGGCCGTCGCGGCCCCGGTGCGCCAGGTCGCCAGCACCGCGTCCAGGCTGTCCAGGTGGCGGTTGAGCGTGTGCCAGACCTCGCGCGCCCCGGCCTGGTAGGCGGGCCAGGCGGCCAGGCGGTCGGCGCCCGCGCGCACCTGCTCCGGGTCCAGCCGAGGCGCCAGCACCAGCATACCGGGCAGCATCTCGACCGGCAAAACATCGACGGGCAGTTGCAGCAGTTCGTCCACGGCGGAGGGCGGGGCCTCGGCGGCGGGTGCATCATCCGCCCGTTTAGGGGCGAAGACGCCCGGCCAGCTTTTCCAGGCCAGCGTCTCCAGCGCCGTGCCGAGCGCGGCCAGTCGCTCCTGGATGGCCGTGTCCGACAGATCGGGCGCGGCCACCTGGGCGGCCAGATCGGCCAGCGCGGGCAGCGGATCGGCGGGTTCGAGATAGCCCGGCTCGCGCCCAGCATCGAGCGTGTCCCAGAGCAGCACGCCGCCCTCGACAGGCCAGGTCTCCCAGGCCCACCAGAGCCGCACCAGTTCCAGCGGGCGCGGGCGGAAGATCCAGAGCAGCCCGGCGGCCACCAGCAGCGCGCCGATCCAGATGAGCAGCACCAGCCCCGCCGCCCCGCCCTGCCCGGCGGTCAGCAGCCAGATCGCGGCGCCCCAGCAGAGCAGCGTGAACAGCACCGCGCAGACGGCGGGCAGGCGCAAGAGCGCGACGAACTCGCGCCAGATCTGGGCCAGCATCCAGGCCCCGGCCACTGGTCCCTCCCACGCCTCCGGCTCAACGGGCAGGCCGGGGGGCGGCTCGTCGCCCGCGGGGGCCAGGGTGGCCGGGAGGTAGAGCGTCGGCCCCTCGGTGGCCGGGGTGACGGGGACGCCGTCCTCGCTCGCGGTGTCCACCGGCTGCGGGGCGGTGAGCGTGGCCGGGGTGTCGGCGGCGCGCAGGGCGTCTTCGGCCAGCCCGCGCCCGCGCCGGGTCAGCACGCTGCTCAGGGCCTGGCCCGGCGGCGCCCCGGTCGAGTCCGGGCCGTCGGAGTGCCAGGCGTGGACGCTCGCGCTGCCCGCCGTGCCCCCGCCGATGCGCACCGGCGCGTCCGCGCGCACGGCGCCCGTGGCGCTTCCCGCGGCAGGCGCGGCGATCTCCACCGCGCCGTGCAGCGCGAGATCAGCCCCCGCCAGCAGGCCGCCCGCCGCCGCGCCCTCGGCGGTCAGGCTTTCCGCCGCCGTGGCCCAGCCGGTGAGACGGGCGCCCGGCCCCAGGCGCACGGTGCCGCCCTGCGCGCCGCCGCTGCCCTGGATGCGGCTCGCGCCCCCGGCCACCAGCGTCTCCCCGGCCAGGGCCATGCCGCCCACCTCGGCGCCCGCGCCTAGCGTGAGGTCGCCCAGGCTGTAGATGTCGCCGTCCACCCGCGCGCCCGCCTCCACGACCACGTTGTGCCCGAAGACCGACCCGGCCACACGCGCATCGGCGGGCACCTGGAGTGTGCAGACGGCGTCGTAGCGCGTGCGCGGCGCGAAGGTGCGCTCCCCGGCGTCGGCGGGAGGCGTCAGCTTGCAGGGGGCGGGTTCCGCCTGGGGTTCCTCGCCGGACGATTCCGCTCCCGCCTCGCCCTCCGGCGGCGCGATCTCCCCGGCGATCACGGTCGCCTCGCTGTAGAAGCTGGGCGGGTGGGCGGCGGTATAGCCGGGCGGATCGGGGCCGGGCGTGGCCCCGGCGCGGCGGCGCTGCAACTCGGCGCCCAGGCCGCGCGGATCGCTGAAAGCCGGTTCGTGCATGCCCACGACGGCGAGCAGGTTGGCCGCCCCGGCCCAGGCTTCGGGGCTGCGCGGGCGGGCGGCCAGGTCGGTCGCCAGGTCGTAGAGGCGGGCCAGGGCCGGGTCGCGCAAGATGCCCGCCGTCGCGGCCAGTTCGCGCACGGCGTCGGCGGCGCGGCGCGGGCGCTGCGCCGGGTCGGGCGCCAGCCAGCGGGCGAACAGGTCGTCCACGGCAGGGCCGAGGTCGCGCCGGTAGTGCGAGAGTGGCGGCACATCATAGGCCCAGTTGTCGCGCCGCCGCGGGCCGAAGACCCAGTTCCCGGCCAGCATCTGGTAGACCACCAGGCCGAAGCTATACACGTCCATCTCCGGGCCGGGTTTGCCGCCCATGATCTGCTCCGGCGCGGCGTAGCGCAGCGTGCCCAGCAGCGTGCCGTCGGTGGTCGCCAGTTGGTCGGCGTCCATGCGCGCGATGCCGAAATCGCTGATATACCAGTTGTTGCCCTTGAACAGGATATTGGCCGGCTTGATGTCGCGGTGGATCACCGGGGATGGGCCGCCGTGCAGGAAGTCGAGCGCGGCGGCGAGGGGTTCGGCGATCTGCAACACGTCGTTGAGCGTGGGGTGGTGCTGTTGCAGCCAGCGCTCCAGCGTGCCGTCGCAGCACTCCATCGCCATGTAGACGTAGTCGCCCGCCGTGCGCCAATCGTAGATGTCGATGATGGCGGCGTGGCGGCGCTTGCGCAGCAGGTCGATCTCGCGCTTGAAGCGGCGCAGGGCCGTCTCGTCGATCTGCGCGCCCGGCCAGGAGACCAGCTTGACGGCGACATACTCGCCCTTGCCGGGATCATAGGCGCGATACACGGCGGCGTTGCCCATGCCCAGGACTTCGACGAGCTGGTAGCCGCCGATAGTCTGGTTGAGCAAATCGCGTGGATTAAAGCCGTTGCGAGTGGGCATGCCGTGGCCCCTGGCCCCCGCGCGGAGCCGGTCGCGTGGTCGTCGTCACGGGATGTCCCCTGATTGTAGTCGGCCCGGCCCCGGCTTGTCAAGGCGGCGCCCGGTGGCCCCCGCCGTTCCGAATTTCACCGCGAAGGAACGAAGGACGCGAAGATTCTGTTTATAGATGCGATGCCGTGACTTGGTATGCCGCCGCTCCCGTCACGAGCGCGGCGAACATCTATGCTACGCAGGGCCGGGCGGGCGGGTTGCAGGCGGCGGCGGCGGGAAATTTAGCGGAACAAGCTCATTTGCGCGGAGTACCAAACCGCCGATAGAGTTTCTCATATAGCTTCGTGCTA
>JAICKM010000179.1 GCA_025927935.1 Chloroflexia bacterium
CCCAGAAGCGGATGCGGTGCTCTTCGAGTTGCCTGCACAGCGCGGCGGCATCTTCAGCCGGCATCATTGATCTTAAGCTCCCACGTGGCTGTTCCGGTCGCTTCGGGTGTGTCAGGGGCGGGGCCGAAATAGGCACCCCTCGTCCAAACTGATTGCCGAACTCACGCGCGCTTGACGGCGAACGGTAAGATGAGCGCCCCCGCGCCCAGGCCGCCCACGATGCCGGAGAGCATCATCGGCGTGTGGCTGCTGTACCACCACCCGGCCTGCGCGGCCACGATGTCGACCACCCAGGGGCCGAAGGCGAGCAGGGCAATGGCGACCCGCCCCAGTTCAGGGATGCGCCCCCAGGCCAGCCAGAAGGCGCTCCCGCTCCAGGCTTTATAGCTCAGCAGGACGATCCACAGGCCAAACACGCCGCTCCAGCAGCGTGAGCAGACCAGCATGGGATAGCCGAACACCTGGAACACGAAATCGGGCTGCGGGCAGACGTTTTCGCCCATCAGATACAGCGGCCAGTTGATCAGGTTCAGGATGGGCCAGCCGAGGCGGCTGAACACCGGCCCCACCAGCGGCCCCACCAGCAAAATGCTGAGCACCAGCCAGGTCAGCCACGTGTATTGCACGCGTGAGCGTATTTGGTTGACATAACGTAAAGTAGAGACAGCCATCCTGTTACACTCCTATACCGGCCGCAAGGCGGGCGCTGTGTACCCGGCCCTGCGTGAGTTGCACTTTGCTATCCAGCAAGGCGCGGGCCGCCAGCTTGCCGGAGCGCACGGCGCCTTCCATGCTCGCCATATAGTCCTGCTGAGTGTAGTCCCCGGCCAGGAACAGGTTGGGAACGGGCGTGCGCTGGGCGGGGCGATAGCGGTCCATGCCGGGGCTTTCCCGGTAGATCGAGTTGGGGATGCGCACCAGGGCCGTCTTGCGAACCTGGGCCTCGCGTGTGGCCGGCCAGAGGTCGGCCAGCGCCGCCCGGCAGCGCTCCACGATCTCGTCGTCGCTCAGATGCCAGAGCGGCGCGGCGGGCGCAATCGCCATCGACACCAGCGACCCGCCGTGCTTGCCGTACTCCCGCGGCGACACAACGGCCAGGTCGGCGAAGACCGAGAAGGGCGCGTCGGCCGTGAAGAACAGGTTATCGACCGTCGAGACGCGGCGGTCGAACCAGATCTGGGCATTCATCACCGGCACGCTCTTGAGCTTCCACAGGTTGTCGAACGAGGCGAACCGCCGCAGGGCCGCGGGCAACATCTGGCGCGTGGAGTGGAGCGGCGCCGCCAGCACATAGCCCGCCGCGGTACGCAGGCGGCCGTCCGCCAGCCGCAGCCCGGCCACCTGGCCGTCCGGCCCTAGCTCGACTGCCTGGACGCGCACGCCCGTTTCGATGCGCCCGCCCCGCGCCGTGATGTACTCGGCGAAGGGCGCGTGCAGGCGCTCCCCCGGCGGCCCGTCGAGGAAGCCGACGCGCGAGGCGGTGCCGGCCCGCGAGAAGTGGTGAAAGACAGTCGTCATGGGTCGGGCCGACATCTCAGCGGCGGGCAGGAAGCCCATCGAAAGCGAGATCGGGTTCCACATCTTGTCCAGCACGCCTGGAGCGATGCCATGCTTCCGGTGCCACTCGGCATAGGACAAGCGGTCCCAGCGCTGGATGGCCGGGAGGCTCATCAGCCAGGGGCGGATCAGGGCGCGCATGTTGGTCAGCTTCTCGCCCAGGGTGAACAGGTCGGTGGTGCCGAAGGCGGCCATGCCGTTGAACGGCGCGGGCCAGCGCGGAAAGCGCAACGTGGCGGGCGGTGCGCCCGCGCGGGCGACATACAGGGTGTGGTCTTTCCAGGCGATGTGGTCATAGGCGCCGACCCGGCGCATCATGTTCAGCAGGTCGCGGTAGGAGCCGAAGAAAATATGGAGACCGCTTTCCACCGGATCGCCGCCGGCGTCGCGCCAGGAGGAGACCTTGCCGCCCAGCACGGGCCGCTTCTCCAGCACGATCGGGCGCAGCCCCGCATCGACCAGTTCGACGGCGGTCGCCAGCCCGGCCGGCCCGCCGCCGGCGATCAAAACCTCATCCACGTATCGCCCCTTCCATCCGTTGCACCCGCCACCAGACCCGCGGCAACAGCGCCAGTTTCACCCGGTTCGGCACGCGCGCCCGCCGGGTAAAGACATCATATCCGTTCTCTTCGATGCGGCCCAGGATGGCCTCATAGACCGTGGCCGCGGCGCCGACGGCCAGGCGGCTGTCGGGGGCCAGCATGGCGATACCCGGCCACGCCTGCGCGTACAGGGTCCGCGCGCGGGCGATCTCGAAGCGCATCAGGGTCCTGAAGCGGTCGTTGATCACGCCGTCGAGCAATTCGTGCTCCGTATAGCCGAAGCGCGCAAGATCGGCAAGCGGCAGGTAGATGCGGCCCTGGCGGGCGTCCTCGCCTACGTCGCGCAGAATGTTGGTCAGTTGCAGCGCCACGCCGAGCCGGATGGCGTAGTTCGTCGCCGCGCGCTGGATCGCCCCGGTGATATGCATACTCATCTGCCCGACGGTCGAGGCGACGCGGTAGCAATAGATCCAGAGGTCGGCCCAGGTCGCGTAGCGGGAGATGGAAATATCCATGCGCACTCCGGCCAGCAGTTCGTCGGCCAGGGCCTGGGGAATGTGGAAGCGCCGCCGGGTGTCGGCCCAGGCCAGCACCACCGGCGCGCTTTCGTCGGGCGCTGGGTGATGCGGCCGGCAGCGCGTGGCCCAATCCGCCAGGGCCTGCTCGGTCTCGGCAACCGAGAGGCGGCGACCAGGGGCGCCATCCACCAGATCATCGCTGGTGCGGCAAAACGCGTAGAGGGCCAGGACAGCCTGCCGTTTGGCCGGTGGGAGCAGGCTCGCGCTGAAATAGAAGCTGGCCGAGTGCGCGCGGATCATGGCGGCGCACGCGGCGTAGGCCGGGCGCAGGGCCACTGCGGGCAAGGCGGTGCGGGGTGTGACGGCGCGTTCGTACAGCGCACCCCCCCGCGCCACGGGCAAGCCGGCGGCTGCGTCGTCGTGATAGGCGAGGTAGGCGGGCGCGGCGGGGGCGCGCACCGCCCAGCGCTCACTGCCCGCGGGCAAAGGCAGCGTGTTCGGCCAGCGGCGATCCGCCGGCGAGTCCCCAGCGCGCGCCGGCCAATTGCCCGGCGCCCACACGGGTTCCGGCCACGATCCGCTCTGCAACTCGTTTGCCACTGAGCACTGCTCCTTCCATACTCGCCAGGTATTCCTGCCGGGTGTAATCACCGCACAGATAGAAGTTCGGGACGGGTGTGGCCTGGTCGGGCCGGTACTGGTCGTGGCCGGGACGGGCCCGATAGACCGATTGCGGGATACGCACCAGGGTGCTTTTCAGCAGACGGGCCTGGGCTGCTTGCGGATGCAGAAGCACAAACTCGGCCAGGGTGCGGCGGATAACCTCCGCGTTGTCCAGTCGGTACCAGTCGGCGGCGGGGGCGACCACCATCTCGACCATGTGGCGACCCCGCGCTCCCTCACTCAGGTCCTCCGCGCACCGGCTCAATTCGGCATAGACGGAGAGGTGGGTGCCGCTGCTGAAGATCAGATTATCGACGCCGATCACCGGGCGGTCAAAATATAGCTGGACGGTCATCACCGGTTGCCCGTGCAGATGCCGCAGGTTGCTGAATGGAGCCTGGGCGCGCAGCGCCTCCGGCAGCGTTTTCCAGAGATTATGCACCGGCATGGCCGAGACATAGCCATCGGCTTGCAGCAAGTCGCCGCCGGTCAGCCGGAACCCGGTGACACGATTAGTCAGCGCGTCGTATTCAATGCGGGCGACCTTGCTGTTGGGCAGGAAGCGGACGCCGCGTTGCGCCAGGTAGGCCAGGAAAGGCTCGAAGAGGCGGCGTTGTGGGGTGCCACGCAAGAAAGCCACGCGCGAGGCATCGGTTTCCTTGGCGAAGTGCGAGAGCACCGTGAGCACAAGCTTGGCGCTGACTCGCTCGGTGGTGTCGAAGTTGAGGGCCAGGGCCATCGTATCGAAGAAGTCGCCCAGCGACCGCGGTCCCATGCGGTGGCGCAGGTGCCACTGCGCGTAGGTGTAGCGGTCCTGGGCATCGATCCAGGCTTGATTGCCGGCAATCGGCCAGAGCAGGCCGTAGCCCACGCGCAGCTTGTCGGGGAGCGTGAGCACGCCTCGGTTGCGCGCGATGGCGACCAGCCCGTGGGCGGGGGCGGGCAGGTTGCGCGCGAAGCGCAGCGGGGACAGCCATCCGCCGGGCCGCGAGAAGGTCATCTCGTGCGCCTTCCAGTCCAAGTTGGCGTCCAGACCCGTTTCCCGGAACAGACGGTGCAGGTTGCGGTAGGCGCCGAAGAACACGTGCAGGCCGCTTTCCAGCCAATCGCCCTCGGCATCTTGCCAGGATGAGACTTTCCCGCCCGCCTCGGCCCGCTTCTCGACCACGGTCACCTGGTGCCCGGCATCGGTCAGATATTTGGCGGCCGAAAGTCCGGCTAACCCGCCGCCGGCGATCACCATATGCATGGGACTGATCCTCTCCTCAGCTATACCACTATGACATGCCCAATCGTATGCTACCGCCAGTATAACAGATTGTCCTATCTTTGTCAATACTTTGTTCAAAAACGTGACGGTTGCGGCGCGCCCGCAGGTAAGCTATAATGCCGCATAAAATAGCCTAGTTGTCCAACCGGGTCTGCATGCAACACGCGTAGTGAGGAACCGTCGATGGATCGGACGCAACGGCGCAACGCGTTACCGGGATGGCTGTCCTGGCAGACCGATGCCGTCTAATTACCTGCCGTGGCCGGCGCGCAAGGCGCGTTTCACCGGCTGTCCGCCCGGCACCTGGCTGCCCTCTACGAAGCGCCCGTGCCCTGTACCGCCGTGACCGTCACCTGCTTCCGGGCCGAGAGGGCGCTGCTCACCTGGCGCAGGCGGCGGGACCAGGTGTGGGATGTGTTGTACTACCCCTTGCCGCCCGGCGCCGATGCCGCTCAATATGCCGCGCACTTGCTCGCGGATCTCGGCGGTGTTGCGCCCGCCCAACTCTTGCAGGTTTTTGGCCTGATCGATTGGGGTCCCGCGGCGCGTGCCGCGGGATGGGGTTGGACAGCCTGCCTGGTCGGACACGTTGGCGCAATCACTCCGTTACCCCTGCCGTCGGAAGTGCGCGGGCGCGTCTTTTTGCCGGCGGCGGAGATACCGGCTACCGCGCCGGATCCCTGGCAGCGTGTGCGCGGCGCGATGCTTCGGGCGGCAACTGAATGTTTCGCGGCTGCCCACGACTTCTGGTTATTGCAAACGTGGGACGCGCTGATTATGTACGATCTCGACGACGTGCCTGGTTAGGCAGGCGAAGACTCTTGGGTGGGAACATGCGGATCGCGCGGCAGAGGTTTTGACAAGCGGAGGCCAGATCTTGTATAGTGGTAACAGACTTCCTTCGGGGATCGTCTAATGGTAGGACACCAGCCTTTGGAGCTGAGAGTCGGGGTTCGAATCCCTGTCCCCGAACCACTTATAGTACCGGCTGTGCCGCCTGGCCGGAAATCATGCTCTGCTACCGACCCGCTCCGCCCGCGATGGTTTTGCCGCTATCGTCCGGCAGGACCGGGTCAATGTTTTCCCCTTCCGCGGTGATCCACTAGCGCCAACAGTATGCGACATGAGGAGAAAAGGTATGTGTAGTGTTCTTGTGCCCGGTCGCGCTACCGATAGCGGGTCCGGTGCTGTTGGGGGAACCGGGTCGATGCTCCCCCGCCTGGCACATGTAACCGGCGCTACTCCGACGGCAAGGGCGCGATAAGCGCGTGGGGGAACAAACAAAACCGCCGGTCTCGCGACGAGGAACCGGCGGTTGGGCAACATTTAACTGGTACGCCTGGAGGGACTCGAACCCCCGCATCCAGCTCCGGAGGCTGGCGCTCTATCCACTGAGCTACAGGCGCGTATGTAACCACGCCTATTATACCATGTGCTGCCCGCGCTGGCAAGCGCTACCGGCCCCGCGGGTCCTCGACTTTTCGTGCCCATCTGAAAGGACCCGCGGATGACCCGCATCGCCCTCGACGTGCACATGATCGGCGCCCGCGAAACGGGCAACGAAACCTATGCGACTGAGCTCGCGGCCGCGCTGGGCCGGCTTGGCGGCTATACGTATCTACTGTATACGCCCCAACCCGCTGCCCTGCCGCCGCAGTTGCGTGACCAGCCTGCTCTGGCGGCGCGCTCCTTCCCCGATCTGCCGTCGGCAGTGCGTATTCCCTGGCTCTATCCCCGCCTGGTGCGCGCTGACGCGGCGCGCCTGCTGCACATGATGTATGTGGCGCCGCCGCATGTGGCCTGCCCGGTGGTCCTGACGGTGCATGACGTGTCGTACCGGGTCTTTCCCGAGTTTTTTTCGCCTAGCGTGCGGCTGCACCTCGATCTGCTGGTCGGCCACAGCGTGCGCCACGCGGCGCGGGTAATTACCGGATCGGAGTCGGCGCGGCAGGATGTGATTCGCTATTACCACCCGCCCGCCGAGCGGGTGGTCGTGATCCCGGCGGCGGCGGGCGCGCAGTACCGGCCCCAGGCGCCGGAGGAAGTCGCGCGGGTGCGCGCGGCTTATCACCTACCGGCGCGGTATTTCCTCGCAGTGGGCAATTTGCAACCGCGCAAGAATCTGATCCGGCTGATCGAGGCTTTCACGGCCGTGGCCGGCGAAGCGCCCGATGTGCAATTGATCCTGGTCGGGCGGAGCACCTGGCGGGGCTGGGAGGTGGCGGGCACGGTGGCTCGCCTGGGTCTGGAGGCCCGCGTCCGCTGCACCGGCTACGTGCCGGATGCCGACTTGCCGGGGCTATATGCGGGCGCGCTCGGCTTCTGCTATCCTTCGCTGTACGAAGGCTTCGGACTGCCACCCCTGGAGGCAATGGCCTGCGGTACCCCCACGATTACCTCCAACGTCTCCAGCCTGCCGGAGGTCGTCGGCGACGCCGCCTTGATGGTCGACCCGCTGGCGGTGGCCGATATCGCCGCCGCCTTACGCCGGCTGCTTACGGACGAGGCGGCGCGCTGTGAGTACCGGCGGCGCGGCCTGACGCGGGCGCCCCAGTTCTCCTGGGCGCGCACCGCGCTCCAGACCCGCGATGTCTATGATGTCGTGGTGGCGTGCCGGTGCGGGCGCTACTCCGACCTCTGCACCTGCCGGCGCGTGCCTGTGGGCCGCGTCTAAGGCCGCTGCTACTCGACGCCGAGGATGGGGACCAGGAAGCGCTCGGCGATGGCGCCCGCTTCCCACTCGCGGCCAGGCAGGAAGTGCGTGCTGTCCTTGATCACCGCCTGGATTTTGGGCGGCGGGATGCGGTCCACGAAGGCATCGAGTTTATCGGGCGGGCAGTAGGTGTCGCCGTCGCCGGTGATGAACAGCTTGGGGCCGAACCAGTAGCCGAGGTGGGAGAGATCCCAGGCGGCGACGGGGAAGCCGATCAGCACGGCGGCGCGCACGCGCTGGTCGGTGGGATGGCGCCGCAGGTAGCTGAGCACCATGCGCGAACCGAAGCTGAAGCCGACCAGGGCCAGGCGGGTGGAGTCGACCCAGGGCAGGGCCGAGAGGTAATGCAGCGCGGCGCCCACATCTTCCGTTTCGCGCGATCCCTCGACCCAGCCCATCGACTCCGGCACCAGCCGGAACTCGCCGCCGCTACGGCCCACGCCCCGCGAGTTGTAGCGTAAAGCGCCGACGCCATGCAGGTACATGGCATCAGCCACGACGCGGAGGATCTTGCTGTCCATCGTGCCCCCACCGGCGGGGTTCGGATGGAGGAGCAGGATCGCCGGATGGCGCGCGCCATCGGCGAACCCGGCTGTTTTGCCTTCCAGCAGCACCGGCGGCTCTCCACCGGCGGCGCTCGACGGAAATTGGACGGGATGCCATAGCCCCGCGGTTGGACTCGGTCCTTTCAAATGTTCACAACTCCAGTCGCAGGCTGAGAATTTCGCGGGCGCCGAGGGTCATGGCCACACTGGGCGGCGGGCCGGGGTTCCAGTCGAGCGCCGCGCCGGGGACCTCCTGCTCGTCCAGCCGCACCCGGCGTGCCACGCGGATGAACGAAGGCAGCGTGACACTGGCCTCAATTGGCTCGCCGGCGATATTCCAGGCGCGTAGAATCAGCGCCGTGCCGTCCTCGCTGCGCTTGAGGGCGCTGAGCACGAACTCGGCCGGATCGCAGCTAATCAGGGTGGCGGCGGGCGGCAGGGGACCGGCGTGCGCCGGCTCCGCCAGGGCGTGCAGCGGCACGGCAAAGCTGTGGGCCAGTGTGTAGGCGCCCGCTTGGAGCCAGTCGTCCGCATACGGCACCAGCGCATACTCGAAGGTATGCACGCCGAAGGTCTGCCCGCCGGGGGTCGCCAGGGCCGGGCCGGCATGGCCGGGGCGGGTCGCCATGTCGTCGCGCGAGAGCCAGCCGACGCAGCGCAACAGTGTCAGCGCCAGGAGCATGCCGTCGCCGCTCTGCTGCACTTCAAACTCCGGCAGGCCCCGGTTGGCGAGTAATACGCCCCGTGTGCCGTCGCCCACGGCGACGAAGGACTTCTGCGGGTAGGTGGCGACCGCGCTTTCCGGCCAGGTGTCGCTCCCCGGCAGCGGCCCGGCCGGGCGGCGCACCACGTCGAAGGTGCCTTCTGCCTCCGAGTAATCGGTCAGAAGCGGCAGGTCGAACAGCACCCGCAGCCGGTGATCCCCCGCCCGGTTGTCGATGGTGGTGCGGATGTCCACCCGGCGCACACCGTCCAGCAGGCGGATGCCGCAGCGCACGGCGCACTGGGCCAGGGCCAGGCTGCGGCTCTGCCGATCTTCGCTCAACCAGGCGGGCAAGGCCAGTTCCCCCTCGATGATCATCAGGCTGCCCAGCGCATCGCGGCGCACGTCGATACGCGGCGGCCGGTCGTAGCCCTCGATGATCGCGTCATGGGGGGGCGGGCAATAGTTGTACTCGTCGCCCGCATCGCCCGAGTCGACAAAGACCTGGCCGTGGCGCACCACCTGACCCAGTTCTTTATCGGTGACGGTGATGTGGCCGGTGGTCGGGTCGGCTTCGACCTGGAGGAATTCGTTGTCGATGATATAGGCGCGGGCGCTGTCCGTGCCGGCGACCGTCATCAGGGCGGGGTGCAGCCGCCGCCCGGCGCGGCTGCGGGGATTATCGGGCGCGGCGGGTTCGGGCTGGTAGAGCGCAGCCGGGCGCGGCGCGGTGTCGCTTTCCGGGGCCGGGTGGTCCGGTTCCGCGCCGGCATCCGTCGCGCCGCCGGCGAAATCCAGCCCCGCGTCGCCGGGCGCCAGGGTGTATGTCCGATAGCCGAGGCCCGGTACATCGCGGGCCACGAACCGCGCCACCCCTCGCGCGCCATGATGCCCCCGCAGCCGGAAGACCTGCACCTGCCCGCCGGCGACCAGGCGACGGGCCGCGTCGGCGGCGGTCTGGATGGCGAGCAGGTTGGGTTCACCGTTCTCGGCCACCGTGATGTCCACGTCGATCACGCCGGCTTCCCCCGCCCGGTGCAGATAAACGTCGAGCACAGCCATGCCCATGATCCGCCCGTCGCCGCCCATCGCCAGGGTGGTTTCCAGGCCGGCCGGGTCGAGGTCGAACGACGCGATCTGCTCCTGCCGCCATTCGGTCACATCGTAGGCCACTTCTGCGCCGCTGTCGTCGAGCAACCGGAAGTCGAAGAGGCTGGCCGGGACTTCCACCGTGACCTCGGCGGCGTCGGTGCGCGGGGTACTGAGCGGATTGTAGACGATCACCGCCTGTCCGCCGGACTCTCCTGGTGCCGCGGTCTGGATAAAGCTGCTCACCCCGCGCAGCGCCTCGTCGCGTAAGGCGCCGCCCAGTTGTTCGACGGCGGCATAGCGCGTCTTCATCTCGTCGTGGACGGCATCGACGGAGCAGCCGCAAACGCTGTCGTGGGGCTGATTTTGCAGCAAATACTTCCAGGCGGTCTGGCGCAACGGCGCCGCCGAGTCGATGCGCAGCGTCTGTTCCCAATCGCTTGCGCCGGTGGCCTGATCCAGCGCCCAGAACAGCGCTTCCCATGGCTCGACCCAGCGCTCCAGCAGGGTCTCGGCGGCATAATTGGCCTGCTTGATCCACATGCGGGTAGAGAGGACGCCGGGCAGCAGGTAGGCATGCTGCGCCTCGCGGAACTCGCCGGTGTGGACCGGCAGGGCGGCCTCGTCCAGGGTGGGCGTCAGCGCGGCGCGGTACTGCGGCAGGGTGCCATGCACCAGGCGGATATTTTGCTCGGCAAATTCGGCGTTCAATTCGTCCAGGATGGCGGGTAGATCGGCGCTCGGCGGCACATGGTCGTCGCCGTTCAGCACCAGCAGCACGTCCGTTGCGCGCCGGGGCGCTTGCTGATCGCGGATCCAGGTGACCTGGCGGCGCGCCGCGGCGATGGAAAACGACAGGGCCAGGCCGTTCGCGTAGCCGTTCAACAGGCGGGTGGACAGCACCTTGCTGCCGTCCGGGGCGGCCCAGGTGAACTCGCTGCCGGGCACATCGGCGCCGCTGCCGCGCCAGAAGACGGCCCAGTCGATGCCGAACCCGCGCAGAATCTGCGGCATCTGGCTGATATGGCCGAACGGGTCCGGGATGTAGCCCGCGGGCATGGCGCCGCCGAAGTCCCGCGCGATGCGCCC
>JAICKM010000158.1 GCA_025927935.1 Chloroflexia bacterium
ATCGCGCATCTACGAATGTTCCCGGCCTCCGCACTCGTCCTACTGACCAATGTTCGCGCAGCGATGCGTAGCACACCTCCGACCACTGACCACTCGTCGCCACGCAGCACGCGTCTGTGGTACACTGGCGGGGCGGGGCCGGGCCGTGGGCCGCGCGACAATAGGCTGGAGGAGATCACGAATGAGCATGATGATGCCCCCACTGGGCACCTATGCCGCCGCGCCGATTGAGTGGGCGGAGGTCGAGGCGCAGTTGCGGGCCGCCTTCAACTACTGGCTCAGCACCACCCGGCCCACCGGCGCGCCCCATGCCGTGCCGATCTGGGGCCTGTGGCACGAGGGCGCGTTCTATTTCTATACCGAGCCGCAAACGCAAAAGGTGAAGAACCTGAGCGCGCATCCCGACGCCGTGCTCCACCTGGAGAGCGCCGACGACGTGGTGATCGTGGAAGGACCAACCACGGTGGTGCCGCCCGGCAGCGCGGAGTGGGCCGCGGTGGACGCGGGCCTGTTCGCTAAGTACAAAGACCCCGCCAGCGGCGCGGGCCTGCGCCTGGCCGCCGCGCCGCACGATCCGGTCGTTTACAAGCTGCAACCACGCCACGTGCGCGCCTGGGCCGGCGGCAACTGCTTCGCCCAGGCGCACTGGCATTTCGGCTAAGGCACGCGGCGCGGGCCGGTTGCAAACCGGCCCCTACAAAAGGGAGGGACCTTGGATCTTACCGCGCCGGGAAGGGGGCCAGGGTGTTAGGCCCGCGCGGGCCTGTTTGCAACCGGCCCCTACACCCCCGAGGTAGCTTCTCTCGTCGTACTCAGCACTCAGCACTCAGCACTCGTCCCGCCGGGCGAGGGCCTGGGCCACGAGATCGTGGAGCTGGCGGATGCGGTAGGGCTTGGGCAGCAGAAAATCGACGCCGTGCGCGGCCAGTTCGGCGGGGTCCAGTTGGTGGCCCCAGCCGGTGATCAGGGCGATGGGGGTGCCGGGCGCGCGCCGGCGCACCTCGCGCACCACCTCCCAGCCGTTCATGCCGGGCATGCCCAGGTCGGTGCAAACCAGATCGAACGATTGGGTGGCGAGTTGGGCCAGCCCCTCCGGCCCGCTCGTGACCACCACCACCTCGTGGCCGCCCATACGCAGCATCGCGCGCAGCATATCGGCCAGGTCCGGGTCGTCGTCAATCGCCAGGATGCGCGCGCCGGGCGGGCGGGGCGGTTCGGGGGCGGGGGGCGGCGCGAGGCGCGGGGCCGGCCCCGCCGCGGGCAGGGTTACGGTGAAGGTCGTGCCCGCGCCCGGCGCCGAGACCACCGCGATCTCCCCGTGGTGGTTGGTCACGATATTCTTCACCAGGATCAGGCCCAGGCCGCTGCCGGAGAGCTTGGTGGTGAAAAACGGCTCGAAGATGCGCGCCTGCGTCGCCGCGTCCATGCCGCTACCCGTGTCACGCACCGTCAGCGCCACCTGATCGCCGTGCGCCGCCGCGCCGATAGCGATCCGCCCGCCATCGGGCATCGCGTCCACCGCGTTGAGGATGAGGTTGGTCAATACCTCGCGCAACTCGGTCGGGTTGCCGGCCACCAGCACGCCCGCCGGCACATCGCTCGTGACGGCGATCTGCGCACCCGCGACCGGCCCGGCCTGCACGCGGGGTTGGGTAATGGCGATCACGTCCAGCACCAGGTCGCGCACATCGACGGCCACCGCCGTGACCGGCTGGCGCAGGCGGGCGAACGTCTGGATGCGGCTGACCATGGCCGCGCCATCCTCCACCGCTTGCTGGATCAGTTGCAACTGGCGCCCGCCCTCGGGCGACAGATCGAGGGCCAGCAATTCGAGGCGGCCCATGATGCCGGCCAGCACGTTATTAAACTCGTGGGCCACGCCCGCGGCCACCTGGCCTAGCGCGCCCAACCGCTCCGCCGCCAGGGTGCGCTCCTCCATCAGGCGGCGCTCGGTCACATCCTCGCACATCAACAGGATGCAGGGTTCACCGGCCAGTTCGATGGGCGCGCCCTGCATCACCCCCTGGCGCACCTCGCCGGTCGTCCGCCGGAAGCGGAACGCAAAATCGCGCACCCGGCCCGACTCGCGCAACAGGCCCAGCAGGCGAGTGCGGTCGGCCACGTCCACCCACAGGCCCAGCGTGAGCGTCGATTCGGCCAGCAACTGGTCGCGGCTGTAGCCGAAGAGGCGCGTACACGCCTCGTTCACGGCGACGATGCGGCCATCGGCGGCGCGCACAATCACCGTCGCCATGGGATTGGCCTCGAACGCCTTGGCGAAGCGTTCCTCCGAGTCGCGCAGGGCCTGCTCGGCGCGGCGCCGCTCGGTGATGTTCTGGGCCACGACCAGGACGGTGGGCCGGTCGCCCGTCTGCATGGTGTGCGAGGTGATCTGCACTTCGAGGATGGTGCCGTCCTTGCGCCGGTGCCGCCAGTAGCCCGATTGCTGGTAGTCGGCGCGCGCCTGGGCAATATCATCCAGAAGCAGCGGCACATCCTCCCGCGGGCGGATATCGGTGATGTGCATGGCGAGAAACTCGTCGCGGCTGTAACCGTAGTGGGTAATCGCCGCCTCGTTCACTTCGAGGAAGGCGAGTGTCTGCATATCGTAGAGCCACATCGGCAGGGGATTGCCGGCGAACATCAAGCGGAAGCGGGCTTCGCTCTCCTGCAACGCCTTCTTGGCAGCGTGGCGGTCGGTGATGTCGCGGGCGATGTTGAGCACGAATTCCACCGTGCCGTCGGGCGCGAATTCGGGCGTGAGGCGTGACTCGTACCAGCGCGGCCCATTGGGCGAATGGCCCTGGTACTCGACCACCTGCTCCTGCCCGCCGGCGAACACGGCGGCCAGTTTGGCCTCCCAGAAGGCCAGCAACTCCGCGGGGATATTCATGTCGCGCAAACTCTTGCCGATCAGGGTCGCGGCCTTGCGGCCGGTGGCCTGCTCCACGGCGTGATTGACATAGACATGGCGGAAGGCCCGGTCGTAGCGGGCGATCACATCGGGCGCATTTTCCACCAGGGCGAGGAACTCCTGCTCGCCCCAGGGGCGAGTCTGTTGCGCGGCGTAGCGCGCGGTAATATCCACAAACGAGACCACGATCTGCGTCACCTGCCCGCCGCCCGCGCGAACCGGGTCGGCGTCGACCAGCAGCCAGGCGGCGGGCCGCTCCGGCGTGGCGGCCAGGCCAAGGACGACCCGGCGCACCGCCTGGCCGGTCCGCCGCGCACGGGCGGCGGGGCGCTCCTCCGGCGGGCAGGGCGTACCGTCCGCATACAGCGTCTGCGGGGCGGCGCCGGCATCGGCCTGGCCCGCAAGGCCAGCGGCGGCCGGCCCCAGCACCGCCTGAGCGGTCGGGTTGCTGAAGACCAGCATGCCCAACGCATCGTAGATCACGATGCCGGGGGCCGGCGAACGGGCGGGATCGATCATGGCGCGCGCCTTTGCAGGTGATCGGCGCGCACCGCCGGGTCCGGGCGCCGGGCCGCCGGGCGGACACATCGGTCCGCCCCGACGGCGGGGGGCGACGGAGGAGTGCGCGGTTGCACGGGTACGCTACCTTTCCTGGGATTCTAGCATGGCCCGCTGCCCGGCGACAAGAGGCAGACAGGCCACCGCGGCGGGTCCAATGGTCCTGAAAGCGCCACCCGCCCTGGTGCTCATCAGCCGGATTCGCCGGTCGCGCGGCGGGCCAGCGCCTGGGCCACGATCTCCTGCACCTGCACCACGCGGTAGGGCTTGGGCAGGACAAAGTCCACCGTCCCGGCGGCCAGTTCGTCGGGATCGAGCGCCGTGCCCCAGCCGGTGATGAGGATGACCGGCGTCTGCGGGGCGCGGGCGCGCACGGCGCGGGCCACTTCCCAGCCGTTCATGCCCGGCATGCCCAGGTCGGTGCAGACCACGTCGAACGGCTGCTGCTCAAACAGGCGGACGGCCTCGGCGCCGCTCGTCGCCACGGTCACATAATGGCCGCCCACAGCCAGCATGGCGCGCAGCATATCGGCCAGCCCGGCATCGTCGTCCACGGCCAGAATCCGGGCGCTGCCGCGGCGCACAGGCGCGACCGGCGCGACGGGCACGACACTCGGCGCGGTGGCCGCGGGCAGCGTGATGGTAAAGGCCGTGCCGCCGCCCAGTTGCGAAACCACCCGGATCGCGCCGCCGTGGCTCTCGACGATGTCCTTGACCACGGCCAGGCCCAACCCGCTCCCGGCGACCTTGGTGGTGAAGAACGGCTCGAAGATGCGCGCCTGCGTCGCCGCGTCCATGCCCGCGCCGGTGTCGCGCACCACCAGCAGCACCCCGCCGTCGCGGGCTTCCGCCGTGATCTGGATCAACCCGCCCCGCGGCAGGGCATCGACGGCGTTGAAAATGAGGTTGGTCAGCACTTCGCGCAGCTTGGTGGGGTTGCCCTGCACCAGCAGGCCCTCGTCCACCTGGGTGCGCAGCGTGATGCTGCCCCCGGCCACCGCCGGGCGCGCGTGCCAGCGCGGGTGAGTCAGGCTGACCACATCGTTGACCAGGTCGCTCACCGGCACGGCGACCATCGCGCCGGCATCGCGCAGGCGCGCAAACGCCTGGATGCGGCTGACCATCGCCACGCCATCGTCCACGGTCTGCTGCAAGAGGCGCAAAATCTCCACCGCCTCCGGCTCGTGGACGGTCAGGGCGAGCAGGTCGAGGCGACCCATCATGCCGGCCAGGATGTTGTTGAATTCGTGGGCCACGCCCGCGGCCACGCGGCCCAGCGCGCCCAGCCGCTCGGCGGCGCGCGCGCGGCTCTCCATCAGGTTGCGCTCGGTGATGTCGCGGAAGGCGACGACCTGGCCGGTCACGCGGCCCCCCGTACTGATGGCCGCCGAGGTGTACGCGACAGGGAAGATCGTGCCGTCCTTGCGGGTGTAGACATCGTCGTCCACGGCGACGCGGTCGCCGGGATCGGCCACCCCATGCACGGCGCACTCGCTCACCGGCAGGGGCGTGCCGTCCGCGCGCTGGAAGTGGATGAGGTCGTGCATGGGCCGGCCCAGCAACTCGGCTTCGCTCCAGCCCAGCATCGTCGTCGCCGCGGGGTTGGCGAACGTGACCCGGCCCTCCAGATCGAGCGCGTACACGCCTTCGCCCAGGCTGCCGGTGATCGCCGTGGTGAAATCGTACTGGCGCTGGAAGGCGGCGGCGGCGCGTTTACTCTCGGTAATGTCGCGGATGATACTCAACACATGCGGGACGCCGTCGATCTCCAGGATCTCCGCCGAGAGCAGGCCGTCGCGCAGTTCGCCCGACCGGGGATAGAAGGTAAACTCCACGTCGCGGACGCGCCCGACGCGGCTCATCCGCACGGCCAACTGCTCCGGCTGCTGCGGGTCAGACCATAAATGCAGATCGCGCCACGAGCGCCCCACCGCTTCGGCGCGGGGGTACCCCGTCAGGCGCTCCCAACTGTCGTTCACATCCACGATCAGCCCATCGCCCCGCCGGAAGATCATCAGCGCATCCGGGCCGGCGTGGAAGGCTTTGGCAAAGCGCTCCTCTGAGCGCCGCAAGGCCGCCTCGGCTTCCATGCGCTCGGTAATGTCGCGAAAGATGCCCAGCATACAGGGTTCGCTGTCCAGGTCCACCAGTTCGATAGAGGCCAGCGTGTGCCGGATGGCGCCGGTTTTCTTGCGGATGTCGAACTCCAGGTCGCGCACATAGCCGCGCGCCCGGAGCCGTTCGGCCAGGGCCGCGCGGCTGTTGAGGTCCACCCAGATATCCAGGTCCACGTCCGTGCGGCCGATCACCTCGTCGCGGGTGAAGCCGAAGATGCGCAGCCAGCTATCGTTGGCTTCCAGGATGCGGCCGTCGCTGAGACGGGCGATGATGAAGCCGTCGGGGCTGGACCGGAAAGCCTTGGCGAAACGCTGCTCCGACTGGCGCAGGGCGTGCTCCGCGCGCCGCCGCTCGGTCACATCATGGATCAGCAGCAGGGCGCAAGGTTCGCCGTCCACTTCGATGGTTTCGGCGGAGAGCAGCCCGGAGCGGATGTCGGCGGAAGGGCCGTGGAAGGCGAACTCGAAATCGCGCACGACTCCATCCCGGCGCACCTGCTCGAACAGGCGCACGCGCTCGGACGGGTCACACCAGAGCGCGTCGACGATCTCGGCCTGGCCCTGGACTGCCGCGCGGGACCGCCCGAACTGGCGCTCCCAGCTTTCGTTGACGTCGATCACGACGCCGTCGGCCAGGCGGGAGATACTGATGGCCTCGGGGCTGGCGTGGAACACGGTGGCAAAGCGCTGCTCGGAGCGGCGCATGGCATCGTCGGCCTGCTGGCGCTCCAGCGCGGCGCCTAGCACGTTGGCGATGGCTTGCAGGAAGTGTACATCGTCCTCGCTGAACCGGCGAGTCGCACCGCTGTAGACGCCGAGGACTCCCTGCGGGCGGCGCGGCCCGGCGATAATGACGATGAGGAGGCTGGCGATGCCCAGCCTGCGCAACCGCTGCGGCAACGGAAAGCCGGGCACCGCGGCCAGATCCTCTATGATCACCGGGGCGCCGGTGCGCAACGTGCGGGCGGCGGGCGACGAGGGGTTCGCCATGGAATCGGTACGGCCCAGGAAGCCATCCGGCCAGCCCGTGCCCGCGCTGAGGCGCAGATGCGTACCGTCGGGTTCCAGTTCCAGCACGGCGCAGAACTCCACCCCGAGGGTGGCAGCGACCAACGCGGTCGCTTCGTCGCGTAGCGCGGGCAGATCGCCCGTCGCCAGCGCGCCCTGGCCGAAGGCGGCCAGGGCCGCCTGCCGGCGCACCCGCTCGCGCACCAGGGCGTCGGCTTCCACCCGCGCGGTGACATCGCGCACGACGGCCAGGTGGCGCCCCGGCAGGAAATGCGCCGTGGCGCTGAACTCGACATGGCGCAGGCTGCCGTCGGCGCGGCGGATCTGGAGTGTGTCCTGCAACCGCCCCTCCGCCTTAAAACGCTCTACAATCGTCTGGAACGCCGCGTCGCCGGCCTGGAAGAGACTTTCGCGCAAGTTGTGCTGCCGCAACTGCGCGGCCGGCACACCGTATAGCCGGCCCGCCGCCGGGTTGGCGTCGAGGATGCATCCTGCGTCGTCGAAGATGCACATAGCGTCCAGCGCGGTCTCGAAGAGCGCGCGGAACGAGCCGTCGGCGATCTCAGCCGGGGGCCGGCCCGCCGGGACGGACGAGCGGTCCGCCGGGGCCGGCGCGTCTCCGGCCGCTTCCGCTTTGGTGCGGGGCTTCATGCTGTGTACTTTCTATCAGGCGTGGCAACCATCACGCGGTCAGCGGCGCGTGGCGGATCTCGGCGCGGCAGCTACCTGGGGCCCTCCGATCCCAGCAGGATGATAGCAGCCTAGTTTACCAATTCCCCCGCCTGCCCGTCAACCGGGCGAGTGGTCAGCGGTGCGTAGCACACCACTGACCACTCGTCTGCTGGCACAATCATTGCGGGCAGGGGATGGTGGGGATCTTGCTTGAGATTCTGGTTGTGTAATCCGACAGTTGTATCAGTTTTGGGACAAGCACATGTGTTAGAATCGGGGCGACAGGCCAGGATTCGCCTTGTGTTGCTTGCGCTCTTGAAGAAGGTGAATCACGATGACGATTGAAGAAATTGGCAAACGCCGCCTGGTGGTGGTCTCCAACCGGCTGCCCTTCACGGTGACGAAGGAAGAGGGTTGGCTCGCGTTCAACGCCAGCGCGGGGGGCCTGGTAACGGGGCTGAGCGGTTACTTGCGGTCGAACGAGGCCGGTGCCTCGTTAGATGCCCCTTTAGGGGCAGACGGCGAGGCTAACTATGTCTGGGTGGGTTGGCCGGGTATCTCCATCGACGATGCTGACGAGCAAGCCGAGGTGCGCACCCGCGCCGCCGCCGAGTTCCACTCGTACCCCGTGTTTATCGACGAAGCGGAAATGGACCGTTTCTATCACGGCTTCTGCAACAGCACCATCTGGCCGCTCTTTCATTATTTCCCGTCGTATGCCGAGTTTGACGAGGATGACTGGGAGAACTATAAAACCGTCAATCAGACCTTTTGCGACGCCGTGCTGGAGGTGCTCCAGCCCGACGACATCGTCTGGGTGCACGACTATCACCTGATGTTGCTGCCGCAGATGATCCGCGAGCGGATGCCCGATGTGCCTATCGGGTTCTTTCTGCACATCCCCTTCCCGGCCTACGAGGTGTTCCGCCTGCTGCCGCGCGCCTGGCGCACGGGCATCCTCAACGGCCTGCTCGGCGCCGACCTGGTGGGCTTTCACACCTACGACTACACGCAATATTTCGTGCGCTCGGTGCTGCGCGTCATGGGCTACGAACACAACCTGGGCCAGATCGCCCTGGGGGATCGGCTCGTGCAGGCCGACACCTTCCCGATGAGCATCGACTACGCCAAGTTTCACGATGCCGTCGCCACGCCGGAAGTCCAACAAGAGCGCGCCCGGCTCGACGAGTCGTTGGGCGATCAAAAGATCGTGCTGTCCATCGACCGGCTCGACTACTCGAAGGGCATCATCAACCGGCTAGAGGGTTACGAACTGTTCCTCAAGCACAACCCGGACTGGCGGGGCCGGGTGGTGCTCGGTCTGGTGGTCATCCCCTCACGGGTCGGCGTGAATCAATATCAGGAGACCAAGACGCAGATCGAGGAACTGGTGGGCCGGATCAACGGCAAATTCGGCAAAATCCACTGGACGCCGATTATCTATCAGTACCGCTCCCTGCCGTTCCCGGAGCTGATCGCCCTGTACTCGCGTAGCGATGTGGGCCTGGTGACGCCGCTACGCGACGGCATGAATCTCATCGCCAAGGAGTATGTCGCGGCGCGGGCCGGCGAGACGGGCGTGCTGATCCTGAGCGAGATGGCCGGCGCGGCCACCGAGTTGGGGGAAGCTGTGCTGATCAATCCGACCAGCCGGCTGGAGATCGCCCAGGGCATTCGCGACGCCCTGGACATGCCGGAGGAGGAGCAGATCCGCCGCAACCGGCTGATGCAGGCGCGCTTGCGCAGCTACACGGTGGTGACGTGGGCCGGGGATTTCATCACCCAACTCTTCGCCGCGGTGCGGGCGCAAGAGAAACTCCAGGTCAAGCAGTTGAGCGGGGGCGTGCACGCCCGGCTGATCGCCGATTACCAGGCCGGCGCCCGGCGGCTGCTCTTCCTCGATTATGACGGCACGCTGGTGCCGTTTGCCCCGCGCCCGGAGCAGGCCCCCCCGACCGCCGAGGTGCTGGACCTGTTGGCCGGCCTGGCCGCCGATCCGGCCAACGACGTGGTGCTGATCAGCGGGCGGGACAAGGAAACGCTGGAAAGCTGGTTCGGCACCCTGCCCATCGACATGGTGGCCGAACATGGCGTCTGGGTGCGCGAGCGGAACGACGGATGGCACATGGTCCAGCGGCTCAGCGACGAGTGGAAGCCGCAGATCCGCCCGCTGCTCGACGCCTACGCGGCGCGGCTGCCCGGTTCCTTCGTCGAGGAGAAGCCCTATGCCCTGGCCTGGCACTACCGCCAGGCGGACCCCGAGCTGGGTCGCGTGCGCGCGCAGGAGCTACAAGACCTGCTGCTGCAACTCACGGGCAATATCGACGTGCGCGTGCTCCAGGGCAACCGGGTGCTCGAAGTCAAGAGCGGCGGCGTGACCAAGGGCACGACGGCGCGGCAATGGCTGCCCGCAGTGGGCGCGGCCCCCTTCATCCTCGCCGTGGGCGACGACTGGACCGACGAGGACCTGTTCGCCGTGCTGCCGGCATCGGCCTACTCGATCCGCGTGGGCCAGGCGCAATCGCACGCCCGCTTCACTGTGCGCGACTACCAGGACGTGCGCCGGCTCCTGGCCGACCTGATTGGCGCATCTGCGCCGGCTCCGGCGGGGACCGGTACGCGCTAAGCGGGCGTGAGCGCTTGTGCTACAGGCCGCCGCATCAGGTCTCCTTGGCCGGGATGGCGGCGACGGGCCGGGCCGGGCCGCTAGGCTGGGGCCGCAACACGGCCCAGGCAATGCGCGGGGCCACCAGGGCCTGGGCCGGGCGGAGCAGGTGCAGCACCTCCAGCATGCGCACGCGCACCGCACGGTCGTGCGTGGCGCGCAGGATGACGCGGTCCATGTAGCGATGCACCAGGCGGGTGAGCGGGCCGGGGCGCCCGCCCTCCGTCTCGCGGCAGCGGAAATCCTCGCCCGTTGCCAGCAGCCAGAGGCGGGAGTTAGTGCGCGCCAGGCGGCGCTGGAAGCGGCGGCTCACCCCGCGCAGGTCGCCGGCGCCGGTGCGCAGGCAGCCGTCGAGCGTCATGGCGGCGAGAGCGGCAGCCGACATGCCCTGGCCGTAGACCGGGTTGAAGCAGCACGCGGCGTCGCCCAGGACGACGAAACGCTCGGGCCAGCGGGCCAGGCGCTCGTAGCGCCGCCAGCGGTTCTCAGTGGCCCGGTAGCCGGCGATGGGGCCAAGGGGCTGGGCGTCTTTGATCGCCTCATACAGCGCGGGGGTGCGCAGGCTGCGCGCGAATTCCAGGAAGCCGCGTTCATCGGTCGGTGGATAGTCGCGGCCCGCGCCGCTTAGCGTAACCAGCCAGCGGTTGCCCTCGATGGGCACGATGCCGCCGCCCCGGCGCATCTCAGGCAGGTCCGCGCCGACCAGCAGCGCTTTCCAGGGCGCGGGGAAGCCGGCCGGGGGCGCGTAGCAGCGCGTGGCGTAGCCGATGAAGGGGTTGATTACCGTCTCCTCCACGGCGGGATAGCCCAACGCCTGGAGCCAGGCCGGCGCCCGCGAGGATCGCCCGCTCGCCTCGACCACCAGGTCGGCGCGCAATTCTTCCTCGGCGGCGGCACCGGTCGCGCGGGAGCGGACGCGCACCCCGGCCACCCCTGTGCCCGCCGCGTCGGGCAGCAGGCCGGTCACGTCGCATTCTTCACGGAACTGGATGCGCGGGTAGGCGGCGACCCGCCGCCGGATCGCCCAGTCGAGCAGATCGCGGGAGCAGCCGCGCGTCTCCAGGCCGGAGGGGAACCGGACAGTCCACCCGGCCGTGCTGAACCAGGCAAAATCGTCGATGGCGTCGAGCGGCGGCGCTCCGGCGGCGCCCAGTTCGGTTTGCAGGCCGGGGAACAGGTCTTCGAGGATATCCCGCCCGCGCATCAGCAGCGCGTGGACATGGCGGCCTTGCGGCACGCCTTTGCGCCCCTCCGGCCCCACCGGGAAGCGGTCGCGCTCGACCAGGATGACCGTGGCAAAGTGATCGGCCAGCACTCGCGCGGCCAGCATCCCGGCCATGCTCCC
>JAICKM010000287.1 GCA_025927935.1 Chloroflexia bacterium
CCCCTTCCCGCGCCGGGAAGGGGGAGATTAGTGTCGTCGACACGCCTGCCGGGGCACGCCCACGAAGCGCCTACCCGCCTTGCCAGGGGCGGGCGAGAATTTGGATCTCCATGGGTTGCAGGGTGACGGGGAGCGTGCGGACGGGGCCGCCCGTCACGCTGCCGTCGGCTTCGTGGATCTCGACGGTGCCGCCGGCTTTCTCGCGGACCGGGCCGGGCGGGACGGCCTGGGCCACGGGCTTGTTGCTGAAAAGCAGTTCATAGGTTGTGCCGGCCCGGTTGAGGGCAAAATCGACGACTACGTCGCCTGTCCAGCCGGCCTGGGTGGCGGTGTTGGCGACGATCAACACTTCTTGATCCTGCAAGATCCGTGAAAAGGCGAGCACGCCCGCCGCGAAAGACGAGAGACCGAAATGGACTCCGTCGCCGGAGAGGGGGCGGAAGTATTGCCGCCCGTAGCGCAGGGCGGGTTGCTCCCGGCGGACCGTCGCCAGGCGGCGGATCAACTGGTAGAACGGGTGGGTGCGATCAAAGGCGTTCGGGCGGCCCCACAGGGCTTCGCGCACCGCTTCCAGCGCGCCGCCCGCGCCGTGCAGGCCCTGCTCGGTGCCGTAGTACAGGCAGGGGATGCCTTGCAGCGCGAACAGGCAGCCGACGCCGATGGTGAGCTGGTCGTCAAACTGGTGCGGGTTGCCGGGATCGCTGTAGTAGAAGCGGTTGGTCTGATCGTGATTATCCAGGAAGGTCACGAAATAGCGGCCGGCCTCGCCGTGGGAACTGAGGATGCCGCGCTCCACCTGCTTGCGGTGCATAAATACGTCGATCACGGATGTGGGCGGGGCCAGGCCCTTGGCGACGGCGGGCAGGCGGAAAAAGAGAGGGAAGTCGAGCGCGGCGTCCACGCCCATCATGTCGCCGGGGTCCATGGCATTGCGGCCAATAAAGCGGGCAATTTTCTCCTCATTGTCGTAGACCTCGCCGAAGGTGAAGAAGTTGGTTTTGCCGATACTCAGGGCAAACTCGCGGATGGCGTTGCCGAAGCCGGCGGCGAAGTCGGGGGCGATGTATTTCAGGGTGTCGATGCGGAAACTGTCGACATCATATTTGGCGATCACATACTGGTAGGCGTGGATCAGCGCGTCACGCACCGGCGAGTAGAGGCCACGCTCCGGCGTCGTCTCCTGGTAGCCGGTAAGAAGCTGCTTGAGGGTGAAGAAGTCACCGCCGGTTTCGTCGCCCACGCCCTCGCGGCGGAAGAATTCGTTGCGCTGGAACTCGGCGGGCCAGACGATGGCGTCGGGGTCCGGGTGGGCCGGAGGCGTCGCCCAGTCGGGCCGGGGTTGGCCGGTCGCGTCGCGCCACTGGATGGCATACGGCTGATCCTGGCGCGGCGCCATATCGCCGAAGCCGGTGTACGCGAACACATCGCCCACGTGATTCAGCACGATGTCGAAGATGACGTAGATGCCGCGGTCGTGGGCGGCGTCGACCAGGGCGCGTAGCTCCTGTTCGGCCAGGAGCGGATTGGTTTTGGCGCGTTCCGGATCGGAGGCAAAGCGAGGATCGACCGACAGGAAATCCTGGATGCCGTAGCCGTGATAAGTGGAGGGGTTGTACTGGCAATTTTTGAGCACCGGCGACAGCCAGATCGCGCCCACGCCCAGGTCCTTCAGGTAGTCAAGTTGGGCGCGCACGCCGTTGAAGGTGCCGCCCTGGAACACGTTGACCGCGCTATCCCAGGGAAAGCGCGGCGGCGCCTGCGGGTTGTTGAAGCGATCCAGCACAATCTGATAAATCCACTGGTCGCGCCAGTCGCCGGGTGAGGGAAACGGCGGGGGACCACCCAGATCGCGGGTGCCGGGCTGCCCGGCGCGCGCCGCGACCGTCGCGGCGTGGAGTTCGGGATCCCAGATGGACTCGGGCATGGATGTTCCTCCTGGTGGCAGGTACGGATCGTGGGTTCAGGGGCACGGAGCGGGGACCATAGAGCGGGACGAAGGCGCGGGCCGACGTATGGGTGCGAAACGCCCCTGTCGTTTCATTATACCGCCCGGAGTCAATAGCGGCCCGCCTTTCACCGCGAAGACGCGCAGGGCGCGAAGAACGAGCTTAATACAAATTGACCTTCGCGTTCTTCGCGTCTTCGCAGGTGGCTGGTATTGGGTGCTAATCGGGTAGGCGCCGGGGGTTATCGCCCCGGCGCTGGAGGGCGCGGCGAAAGCTGTCCTGGAAGCCGGCCATGATCAACAGGCTCCACAGCACGCTGCCCGGCACCACCCACGGAGACACGTTCTGGGTGACCGCCAGGACGACGATGGTGCCCAGCCCGGCCAGCGTACCCAGCATGCCCCCGACCAGCGTATCGCGGGCCAGGCCGAAGCCGAGGGCCGCGCCGAGGACGGCCACCAGCCCGGCCAGGGGATGGATCAGCAGGGCAGCACCCAGGGCCGTGACCAGCCCGCGTCCGCCACCCCAGCGTCCGGCCAGCAGCCGCACCCAGAGCGACCAGTTGTGGCCGATGATGGCGGCAGCGGCGGCAGCGCCCACGGCGAGGTCGCGCCACTGGGGGTCGGGCCAGGGCAGAGCACGGGCCAGCAGCACGGCCAGCGCGCCCTTCACCAGGTCGAGCAGGAACACAAGCGCCGCTGCCCGGCGGCCCAGCACATGCATCGTATTGGTGGCCCCGGTCTTGCCGCTGCCCTGCTGCAACAGGTTGCGCCCGCGCAGGCGGCCCAGCAGAAAGCCATTGGGGATGGCGCCGAGCAGATAAGCCCCCAGCAGCAGCACCCCCAGTTGCACCCAGACCATGCGATCACCCTCCCCGCCTAGTATAGCGCAAACGCGTGCTATGCACGAGGGGTCAGTGGTCAGTGGGACGACGAGGGATCAGTGGTTGGTGATCGGGAGCAGTGGCTCAGGGACGGCGAGGGATGAGTTTTCAGGGTGGGTGCAGCGGAATGCGTTAAGATGGGCGGGGCAGCGCACGGGTGGCGCCGGATACGCCGGAGTATGCGGTAGTTAGGGGGAAGCGAGGGCGGATATTGTGGTGGGCAGCGTGAACATGAACCTGGTGGTGCGCGCGGCGCGGGTGCCGGAGCGCGGTGAGACCGTGCCCGGCGCGGATTTCGGCACGTTCCCTGGAGGCAAGGGCGCGAACCAGGCCGTGGCGGCGGCCCGGCAAGGCGCGCAAGTGACCATGGTGGGCTGCGTGAGGGACGGTGCGTTTGGCGCGCAGATGCGTGAGGCGCTGCGCCAGGATGGAATCGACACAGGCCACCTCCGGGTTGATGCGCGGGCACCGACGGGCGTGGCGCTCATCACAGCGAGGAGAGTGGGGAGAACCGGATCATCATCGTGGCGGGAGCCAGCGGGCAGGTCACACCCGCGCTCATCGAGGCCGCTGCGGCGGATTTTGCGGGCGAGGACCCGTTGCTGATGCAGTTGGAGGTGCCGTGCCCGGCTTGCCCGCGCCGGTGGTCGATACGACGGCAGCGGGCGACGCGTTTGTGGGCGCGTTCGCGGTGGCCCTGACCCAGGGCGCGCCGCTGCCCGCGGCTGTGCGGCGCGGGAACGCCGCAGGCGCGCTGGCTGTGACCCGCTTAGGCACCCAGCCCGCGCTGCCCATGCGCGCCGCAACGGCGGCACTGCTGGGCGAACAGGGGCGGGATATGCTGCCTTGAGTATCTAGCCGGTTCGTAGACCAGCGGGCTTGTAATGGCGGGTCAGGCCGGTTTGAATGTGAACTTCAGAATTATCTGGCGTAGAATCATCGCCGCTTTTCGGCGCACAAGGCGCGAGGAGCTGGGGGCAGGGCGCGCGCCCCCCCCGCCGGGATCTATGCGGTGGGCAGCTAGAACGGCTACGTGCCCGCCACACTCGTTTCCTGCGCCCCCCTAAAACAGGAGCGCGGATACGGCCCGCGCTCCTGCCCTTCTGGTCGCCATGCGCCGGTCAGTCGCCTGCCGCGTGACCCTGAACGCGGCGCCTGCGAGTCCATCCTGCGCTTCAAGCTATGCGCAGGAAATCATCGAACGGGTCCGCTATGTCCCTGCCGTTTGCGCTTGCTGATACTGTCTTTCCGAGGCCCGCTTGAGGCGCTGCAAGGAATCTTCTACGCTGGCCGCGAGTATTTTCGCGCCAAATCTTGCGAGAATCCAGCCCCACCAGCCTGGGGGGAAGAGGAAGTCTCAGCCATATTGGACGCGGCAGGTGGCCGCATCGACGGGATAGCAGGCAATATGGGGCTTCTCTTGCAGGCCCAAGGGGAAAAAAACATGCAAGCCGAGTTGGTGTCTTGCGGGATTGACCTCTTCGACCTGGAAGCGGAAGTGCATGGTGCGGCCCAAGGCCCTTCCCGTGAAGTCGATGGTCTGGCCGACGGTGGCCGGACCTGCCGGCTCCCTCTGTGCTACCTGAACGTCGGCCCACTCGGCATAGCGTTCCCATTGGACGAGGTTCGCCCAGACCACCTCAACCGGCGCCGCGACGACGGCGGCGGGACAGACTGTCAGGCCCATCGTAGGTTCCTCCTCTCAATTGCAGGATGCAGGCCAGGCCGCATTGACGCTTGGCCGTTACCCTGGTCGCACCCCACGGGCCGCTCGTGCGCGTCTCGATCAGGAAGGCGCGCTCCCTGACAGGGCGGACATCCTTTCGGGAAGTGTTTTATTGGCGATCTGCGCTCGGCGCAGGCGGTACCCCAGGCAGGCACAAGGGTAGGGCGGGGGCGATCCAGCCGAGGGAAGGGCAGTTCTGCCGGCTGTTTCCTCTAGTATAGAGGGCATGTCAAGAGGATGCGGCCCTGGCCCACGCTCAACGAGCCACGCCAAATAATTCTGAAGTTCACAGCTTGAAATCGGCCCCTACACGAGAGACTGGGACGGTTGTCTTCTAGTTATGTCGAGCGGTCGCCCGCATGGGCATTGGCGGCGATCTCCACTATCCCCCGGCAGGCCACCTACTCCAATAGACTGCGCCGGTTCCGGCAACTGTGGCGGACAAGGCGCAGCAGCCAACCGGCTACCGGCGAATCGAGTGCGTTGACCGCCGCCAACCGGCGTCCCGGAGCACCGCGCCGGGTGATCATCCCCCACGCGCGGGGAATCGCATATTCCCTGAAAAGCCGCGTGGCCGAGTGTAACGTTTTGCCGGGGTGCCGCTACTATGTCATAGATGCCGGCATTTAACACCAGAAGAACCAACGAAGACAGCAAGTTCTATCGCTGCTTTCCGCAAACCGCGAGGGACGCGGCAGCACAAGAAAGGAGTAAGCAGCCTGCGATCATGACCGCCCGGTAATTCGGGCCGGGTATTCTATTTCAATTTCAAAGGATTGATATCCAGCAGCGGTATTTCGATACATGACAGATCTATTCCGAACTACGCATTCTATGCGCATTCTATGCGTATTCTATAAGGAGATGCAAAATGCAGCGAATGAAACTTGGTGCCGCGGTCAAAGTTCTGCTGGCCTGCGCGCTATTCCTGACGACATTTGGCTGGGCCGGCGGCGCGGCGTTCGCGGCGCCGGAGGCGCCCGAGTCGGTGGGCGCCGTGTATGTGCTGACCAACGCGGCGGCGGGTAACGCGGTGGCCGTGTTCGCGCGGGCCGCCGATGGTACGCTGGCGGCAGCCGGCACGGTCGCGACGCAGGGCCTGGGCACGGGTGCGGGCCTGGGATCGCAGGGGGCGCTGGCCTTGAGCGAGAACGGCCACTGGCTGTTCGCCGTCAACGCGGGCAGCGACGATATCTCCGTCCTGCGGATTGATGACGGCAGGCTGCGTTTCGTATCGCGCACCAGCGCGGGCGGCGTCCGCCCGATCAGCCTGACGGTTGACGACGATCTGCTTTATGTGCTCAACGCGGGCAGCAACAATATTACCGGGTTCCATATCAGCGACGGCGGGCACTTGCGACCCCTGGCCGGGTCCACCCAACCGCTCAGCGGCGCCAATGCCGGGCCCGCGCAGATCTCGTTTGCGCCCAACGGGCGGACCCTGGTGGTCACGGAGAAAAGCACCAACCTGATCGACACCTACACCGTGGGGCATAACGGCGTAGCGCAAGGGCCGGTGGTCCATTCCTCCGCCGGGACGACGCCCTTCGGCTTCGCCTTCGCCGGGCAGGATCATCTGATTGTGTCGGACGCCTTCGGGGGCGCGGCCAATGCGGGCGCCCTGTCGTCGTACACGGTCTCGAAGCACGGCGACCTGGACACCGTCAGCGCACTGGCGTATAGCCGGCAGACCGCGCCGTGCTGGGTTGCCACGACCGGCAACGGGCGCTATGCCTACACGACCAATGCGGGCAGCGGCATCATCAGCGGGTATCGCGTCGATCATCACGGGCGCCTGAGCCTGCTCAACGCCGACGGGCGCACCGGCGTGCTCGCCGCAGCGAGCCATCCGATTGACCTGGGCTTCAGCCACAACAGCCGCTACCTGTACGCGCTCACCACGGGCACCCCGCTGGGCATCGCGGGCTTCCGCGTGGCGGCGGACGGCAGCCTCACGGCGCTGCCGAGCGTGAGCGGCGTCCCGGCGAGCGCGGCCGGCCTGGTCGCGCGCTAAACACTGGGCGGCGCGCCCGCGCGACACAGAATCCGGCATCCGGCAATTGGCGGCTCTCCTGCCCCAATTGCCGGAGTTTTGTTGCCCACCGGGGCCTATCATCCGGCCTCTGCCGGCGCCAGCCCGGCCAGGTCGGTCAGAACGCGGAAGTAATAGCCCATGCGGTTGGCGATGGTCCCCGGCCCCTGGCGGCCCTGGTAGAGCCGCACGCGGCGGCGGGTTTCGTGGAGCAGCGCGACAAAGGCGTCGTCGGCCAGGGCGCTCTGCCGCCAGAGGCGCAGGGCCTGGGTGACGTTGGCCGGACCGTGGGCAGTGTCGCCTAGCTCGGCCGAGTGGTCGAGAATGACCCCGGCGATGTAGGGCGAATACGGCAACGGGTCTCCGTTGTCGTCCGCAGTTTTTGCGCGGGCGGGCCGATTCGAATCGGCTTTTGTTTGTTGGGGTTCTGCTTGACGGGGTTCTGCTTTGTGCGAAGCGGCGACGCGCCCCCCCTGTGCATCTGCGGCGCTCGCCCCCTGTGCAGCCCCGCCCCGCCCCCTGTGCAGCGTTGTCATGCCGTCCGCCGGGCCTGCGTGCCGCGCGGGAACAGAGATGGTTATTGGCAGACATGGGGGCGCGGGCAAGCTTGCGACCCCCTGTGCAGTATCGGCGTGCCCCCCACTGTGAAGCGGCGTGGCTCCTCCCTCCTGTGCAGTATGGGCGCCCCCCGGTGGGACGAACGGCGCGAGATCGGCGGGCGGGGTCTCGACGGAACCGGCCTGGACACGGCGGCCACGACGCGGGGCACGGGGCGGCGCGGGCGGGACCGGCGGAGCAGGCGGGGGATCGGCGGGCGGGCCGGGTTGCAGCAGGGCGATCAACCGGGCAAACAAGGCGCCGAAGTCGTAGCCGTTGCTGTCGGTGCCGCCCGCCGCCGAGACACGCGGCACCAGCCGCAGGTAGCCCTGCGCCACGAGGCTGTCCTTGATGTTCTGCAACTGGCGGCGGCTGTAGCCGGTGCGCGCGGCCATTTTGCTCAGGCTGGGGTACGGCACATCGGTGCTCCAGCGGTAGGACAGGATATAGGCGATGAACCAGATCTGCTGGGGGGTCAGGCCGAGCGTGGCCTGGTGGGTGAAGAGGGCCTGGGGCACCGTGGCGATCCCGGCGCGCACGAGGACCCGCCCGTAGCGCGCGAGAAAGCTGCTGTCCCTGTCCAGGCCGGGCGGATCGGCGTCCGCCGCGGGGGGCGCGACTTGCTGGATGGCGTTGGGCGCCGGGGGGTCGGCCAGGATGAGGGCCTCGATGCGGGCGAACAGGGCGGCGAAGTCGTAGCAATTGGCCTGCTGGCCGCCGCGGAGGTCGTGCTTGGCCAGCACCCGCACATAGCCGCGCTGTTCGAGCCGGGCGCGCAACTCGCGCAGCCATTGTTCGCCGGCTCCGGCCTGGGCGGCCAGCTTCTTGAGGCTGGGATGGGGCAGATCGCTGTCCCACTTGCAGGCCAGGATCGCCGAGATAAACCAGACCTCTTGCGCCGACAGGTCCAATTGCCCCTGATAATAGTACAAGGCGCTGGGAATGGCCGCTACGCCGTCTTGCAGGATCACTTGCCCGTAGCGGGCTTCCCAACTGCGCGCGGCGAGCCGGGCCGGGGCCGGCGCGACCGGCGGCGCTTCCTGGGCAGGCGGCCACACGGGCA
>JAICKM010000919.1 GCA_025927935.1 Chloroflexia bacterium
CACGGCTTCGGCGATATAGGTATCGGGCACGAAATCGGCCTGCACGCCGTACTCCGCCAACGTCGCCGCCGTTGCGGGGCCAATCGCGCCCACATGCAGGCCGGCGGGCAACCGGATGGCGGGCGGATCGCCCGCGCTCAGGCCCAATTCGCGCATACGGGCGAAGGCCGCCCGCGCGCCGTTGGCGCTGGTGAACAGCAGCCAGTCGTAGCCCGCCAGGGCGCGCAGGGCCGCGTCAAGCGGGGCATAATCCGCAGGCGGCGCAATGGCGATGGCCGGGCATTCCAGGGCCTCGGCGCCCAGCGCGCGCAACTCGGCCAGCAACGGCCCGCTCTGCTCGCGCGCCCGCGTGATCACGATGCGGCGCCCGGCCAGCGGTCCAGGCGGAGGTGATGCCGCGCTCGATGCCGCCGCCCGTGCTTCATCCAGCAAGGCCGCACCCCCGCCCGCCAGCAGGTGTCCGGCCAGGCTCTCACCCAGGCGGGCGCCGTCCGCCACATCGCCGGCAATTGCGGCGTGGACCAGGCGACCATCGGCGGCGCCGACCAGTCCAGCCAGATGCAGCTGCGTCCCATCCACGGTCGCGTACCCAGCGGCGGGCAGCTTGCAACCGCCGCCCAGCCGGGCCAGGAAAGCACGTTCTGCCTGTACGGCAGAGCGGGTGGCCGCTTCGTCCAGGGCCGCCACATAAGCCGCCGTCGCCTCGTCGCCACGGCTGATCTCGACGGCAAGCGCGCCCTGCCCCACCGCGGGCAGCATGACCGCCGGGTCCAGATACTCCGTAATCGAGTCGGCATGGTCGATACGCTGCAGGCCCGCGGCTGCCAGCACGATGGCGTCGTACTGCCCGTCGTGCAGTTTGCGCAGGCGGGTATCGACGTTGCCGCGGATGTCGCGCACGTCCAGATCAGGGCGGGCGGCGCGCAACTGGCAGGCCCGGCGCAGGCTGCTGGTGCCGACCCGCGCGCCGGGCGGCAAGTCGCGCAGCCCCAGGCCGGAGGCTGAGACCAGCACATCCCGCGGGTCGGCGCGCGGCAGGAACGCGGCGATAATCATATCGGCGGCCAGTTCCGAGGGCAGGTCTTTAGCGCTATGCACGGCCAGTTGGATGCGGCCCGCGCGCAAGGCGGCTTCGATTTCGTCCACGAACAGGCCCTTGTCGCTGAAGGCGGTCAGAGGCCGATCCAGCACCACATCGCCGCGCGTGGTAATGATTTCGAGGGGCACGGCCAGCCCCGGATGCCGGGCCAGCAGCGCTTCGCGCACCTGCTCGGCCTGCACCAGGGCCAGTTTGCTGCCGCGCGTGCCGATCGTGAGTTGCATAAAAGTGTCCTGTTCCAGCCGCGACCGGGCGATCAGGCGCCGGCCACCGCGGTGCGCGTGTACTGCCCGACAATGCCGGCCAGCACGGCGATGAATTCGGGCGTCGCGTTGGGTAGTGCGGTGCGCACCAGAGTCAGGCCGTGCTCGGCGGCGGTCTCCCGGCACTCCACGTCGATATCGTAGAGGATTTCGAGATGGTCGCAGACGAAGCCGATGGGCGCGACCAGCACGCGGCGCTTGCCCTCGGCGGGCAGCCCGGCCAGCACGGTCAGGATGTCCGGCCCCAGCCAGGGTTCGCCGGTCATGCCCGCGCTCTGAAAGGCGAAGCGCCACTCCGGATTGCCCAGTAACGCGGCGATGCCAGCCGCACTCGCCAGCAACTCGTCGGGATACGGGTCCTGCCATTCACGGATACGTTCGGGCAGGCTATGGGCGCTGAAAATGAGCGCCAGGTCGGAATCCGGCCCAGGCGGCAGCTTGGCGAGGGCCGCGCGCACGCGATCCGCAATCAGCGCGCGCCAGCCGGGGTTGTCGTGCCAGCGCTCCACGAAGGTGACATCCAGCGGCGCGGCGATTCTGGCCTGGGCCGCCTCCACCGCTTTCCGGTAGCCGCCGATGCTCATGCGCGAATAGTGCGGCGCCAGCGGGATCGCCAGCACCTGGCGCACGCCGTCCGCAGCCATCTGCTCCAGCATCGGGCCGATGTAGGGATGCCAGTGCTTCATGCCTGTGTAGACCCGGTAGTGCCCCGGCGCGGACTCGTCCAGGCGCGCCTGCAACCCGGCGGCGGTGGCGCGTGTTATGTCGAGCAACGGCGTGCGCCCGCCCACCCGGCGATAGCGCTCGCGCAGGTCTTCGATCTTGTCCTCCGGCGGGCGCTTGCCGCCGCGGATATGCGTGTAGTACGGCTCCACGTCGTCGAGCGATTCGGGCGTGCCGTAGGCCATCAGCAGCACGCCAATGGGCGCCTGAGTATCCATCGTTACCTCGTTGTCGCCACGGGCGCCGCCCCGGCGGCGCTCCGTTCGGCGCTATATGTATGCACAAACTCGACCAGTCGCGCCAGGTGATCCACCGGTGTCTCGGGATGCACGCCGTGGCCCAGGTTGAAGATGTGGCCGGGCCGCCCGGCGGCGCGGTCCAGCACGTCGCGGGCCTGTTCCTCGATCACGGCGGGCGGGGCCAGCAGCACGCAGGGGTCGAGGTTGCCCTGCACCCCCCGCTCCGGCCCC
>JAICKM010000127.1 GCA_025927935.1 Chloroflexia bacterium
CACGTAGATGAACCCGCTGGCCCAGCGCAGGGCTACCGCCGGCCCGCGCCGCGCGGTTCCCCCAGCGGCGGGGGGCGCCACTTCGAGATCGTGGGCGAGCATGTAGCAGGGCAGCGCCAGCAACGGCAACACCAGCAAGTAGCCCGCGACCTCGCGGCCACCGGCGTCATTATACCCGCGCGCCACCAGGAATAACAGGCGCAGGGCCGCATATAGGCCCAACGCGAAGGCGATCAAGGCCAGTATGACGGCGGTGGCTGCCTTGCTGCCGGCGCGGGGCAGCCAGGGCAGCGGCCAGCGCCGGCCCCAGGCCGCCAGCAGCAGCACCAGGCCCACCTGGTGCAGGTTGAACAGGCCCAGGCCCAGCGCGATGAAAAAGACCAAGCCCAGCACGGCGCCGAGGAACTCGTTCCCCGCCAGCAGACCCCCCGCGCCCGCCAGCACGACCGCCAGCACGACCAGCGCGATCAGCAGGGCGACCAGCGGCAGCACATAGGTTCGTAGCACCAGGCCGCCCCGGCCATGCCGCACCAGCAGCGGGATGTCGTCATAGATCACATTGCGCTCCAGGCGCCCGCGCAACAGGCGCGCCCCGAAGTTATAGTAGCGCGCCAGCGCCTGGTCCGTCGCGACGCGCGGTAGCATGGGCGAGCGCAGCAAGGTATCGAGCGCCGTGTCGCGCAGCAGGCGGCCCATCGGGGCCGGGCGGATGCCGGCCATCCCGTCGCGCAACACGCGCTGCAAGGCGGCCTCCGCCGCCGGGTCACGGAAGCGACCCAGCAGTTGCACTGCCTCGACGCGATCCAGATCGCGTACGCCGTCGCCGGGCGTCCAGATTGTGCGCTCCAGCCCGGCAATAATCTCTCGCCGCAGGACCGCGTCGCCCGCGTCCGTGCTCATGACCGCGCTCCCGATACGGCGCGCGACCCGCCCAGCGCCCGCCCCAGCGCGCCCACGGCGCTCAACAGCAGCAAGACCAGCACGGGGGCCAGCAGTAAGTACAGCAGATAAGGCGTGATGCCGAGCAGCACCGGCCCCATCCCGACGCTCTGCCCCCGGATGGTCCGCGTGAACGATTGGATACTGAAGGCGCCGAACACGAAGAAGACATAGATTAAGCCGCCGGCCCAGCGCAAAATCGCCGCCCAGAAGGTGCCGCCGCGGACGGCCATCCCCCCGGCCAGGGTGTGGGCGCCGGTTTCCAGATCGTGGGCCAGCATATAGCAGGGCAGCGCCAGCAGCGGCAGCGCCAGCAGGGCCACGGCCAGCGGGCGGCTGCCCGCGTCGGGCGCGCCACTCATGGTGATGTCCACCAGCAGCGCCAGAATGTAGAGCGACAGCAGCACCACCGCGAGGGCCAGGATGGCGCCCAGCATGGCTTTGCTGCGCCGGGTCGGCAGGTGGGGCAGCGGCAGGCGCGCGCCGAACCAGGCCACCAGCAGCACCAGGCCGATTTGATGCAGGCTGAACACGGTGAGGCCCAGGCCCACGAACAGGACCGGCCCGATGATCAGGTCGGCCCATTGGGTTTGCCCGGCGCGGGTGCCCGCCCAGAACAGCACGCCCAGGATAATGAGCACCAGCAGCGCGATCAGCGGCAGCACATAGCCACGCAGCAGCACCCCGATGCGCCCGTGCTGCACCAGCAGCGGGATGTCGTCGTAGATGACGTTGCGGTCCAACCGGCCGCGGCGCAGCCGGGTCCAGAGGTCATAGTACGCGGCCAATTCCTTATCCACCGTCGCGGGGAGCTGGGCGGACGAACGCAGCAGGGTATCGAGCGCCGTATCGCGTAGCAAGCGCCCCAGCGGCGGCCCGATGCCCCGCGTGGCCTCGTTCAAGATGCGCAGCAGAGCCGTCCCGGCGGCCGGATCGCGGAACTGGCCGAGCAGCCGGACGGCTTCAATCCGGTCAAACTCGCTTACGCCGGGCGGCGGCGTCCAGATCGTCCGCTCCAGCCCGGCCAGAATCTCCTGCCGCAACCCGGCGGCCTGCTGATCGGTCTGCTGCACCCGGTCAGCCTCCTCCCGCGCTGAGCAGCGCCTTGGCCGCCACGATGGCCGCACGGGGATCGTTTTGCTGCAAGATCCCGGCAATGGCCGCGTCGGGTTGGGGGGCCATGGCCGCGGCCAGGCTCGTCACGTCGTCGGTCGCGGGGGTCAAGGGACCCAGAATGGCACCGGGTTGCCCGGCAGCCAGGGCATTGAAATAGTCCTGGTGGGTGAGATGCCAGAACCGGACCGTGTCGCGGGTGGCGGGCGTGTCCAGGATGGTCGCCGCGCAACTGAAATCGAGCAGGTGATCGCGCGGGTCGCCCTGGAGTCCTTCCGGCGGCGGCAAACCCTGGAACAACGCAAGCGGGTCGCTTGCCAGGTGCGCTCCGGCCCAATCATGGGGCACCGACGTGCCGCGATACCCGGCCTGGCCCATGGCCGCCGCCAGTTGGGCCAGAGCCGCGATGATCACCGGGCGCGGGAAGAAGAGCGCGTTTTCCTGGTCCTTGAGCGTGGCCCAGTTCAGCAGCATCTCCACAAACTGCTTAAACAATCCCGATTGGCTGGTGAGAAACTCGGGCGCCGCCGAGTCCGCAGGCGGCGGGGGATAATTGGCGATAAGTTCGGTAAGCATATAGAGCAGGAACGGCACCTGGCCCAGGCTGAGCAGCAGCGGATCGCCCGCGCGCAGCCGGGCCAGCAGGCTGCCGGCCTGCCGCTTTTGCAGGTAATCGGCGATCTGATCCACGCTCCAGGGATCGAGCAACACGGTATGGAAGTCCAGTCCGTCCAACTCCGTGGTATAGTCCAGCATGCGGCAGGTGACGATGGTGCGGATCTGCGTGTACTGATGGAAAAACGCCTGCAACTGGGCCAGCCGGGCCGCGGCGGCGGGCAACGGTAGCGCGGGCAGTTCGTTGAGGCCGTCGAGCATCAGCAGGACGCGGCCGTTCTGCAGGTAGGTCTCCAGCGCGCCGGCCATCCAGGGGCTTTGCACATGGACCGGCGGTTCGGGCGGCTGCGGATTGGGCGGCGTGCGCAAGAATCCGCGCACGAAATCGAGAAACGGCCCGGTCGTAGTATACATGCTCAGATCCACGACCACCGGCAAGAGACCGGGGATGGGCGTGGTGTCGGCGCGCGTACACTGGAGCGCCATATATTGTAGATAGCTGGTCTTGCCGCCGCCCGGCTTGCCCAGCAGCAACACACGCCAGAAGTCGCGGATGGCATCGGGCAGGGCGATGGGCCGGCGCTGCAACTGCCGGGCAGCCGCCGGGGCGCCGGGCCGGGCGCTCACCTGCTGCTGGAACAGCGCCGCCGTATCGGTGGGGATAAAGGGGCTGCCCTGGGCCGACGCGGGGCCGAGGATGTACTGGTTGCGCCAGTAGGTGTAGACGCTGGCGACCTGGAACAGGTACTGCTGCTCGTCGGCGCCCACATCGTGGCCGATGACCTGGTTGCCGGCGGCGAGCGGCGCGTTGATGACGGTAGGGCCGAAGAATTCATATGTGGTGCCCGTGATGCCGCCGGGAGGCATCACGAACTGGGGCCGCGTCATGCTCACCGGGGGCGCCAGCGGGGAATTGTCGCTCATCGCAGCTCCTCGCGCACCGCTTGTATCTGCGTCTTATGTCGACTTGGACCTTTCCCAGAGTATAGCATTAACCCGATTCAGGCGCAAGCGGCGTAGCCGGGGCGCTCATCAGCAGGACAGAGAGGCAGAGGACGCAGAGATTCGCCTATGATGAGGTCAGGGAGCTAAAAACAGCTACGGGCCTGCACGCGTCGAGCAAGACACAGACGATCCCACATACCCACAAAGAAAAATCGGAAATCCGACGTACTTTAATGATCTCTGCGTCCTCTGCGTCTCTGCGGTGCTGAGTCGGAGTATGAACGGATGTCAGGCCGTGTTCGGCGGCGAGGCCGCAATGGTAACCCGGCCCGCTGTGGCGGCGATACTATGTGTAGTAAACTGCGGTCTAGCTGTTGATCGGATAGTTCAGCGGGAGTCAGTAACCGGCACGCACCGGGCCAGCCAGAAGAGAGGATGAACATGAGTCAGGCGATGTATCGAGTCCGAACTGCGATTCTGCTTGCCGCCGTCCTCGTACCCGCCCTGGGCGGGGCCGGCGCCCGCCCCCTCGCGGCCCTGGCTGATCCGGTGACGCCCAGCGCGCCGGTATTTGCCGATTCGGCTTTCAGCCGGGTCTGGGCGCGCACAGATTCTGCCGCCGTGAACAGCGGGCGGAGCTGGTACTGGGGACCGGCCCAATTCAGCGGGCCGATCATCGAGCCGATGCAGGGCCTGCCCGGCGGGCGCAATCAGCGCCTGGTGCAGTATTTCGACAAAAGCCGCATGGAAATCAATGACCCCAACGGCGACCGCAACTCCAAGTGGTTTGTCACCAACGGGTTGCTGACCGTCGAGTTGATCTCCGGCAAGATGCAGATCGGCCTCAACCAATACGAGAACCGCAGCCCCGCCGACATCCCGCTGGCCTCCGATCTGAACGACGCCAACGCGCCGACCTACCGCAGTTTCGCCGCTGTGGCCGATACCCCGCTCACACCGCGGCCCGCCGCCAACGCTACCGGGCAACAGGTGGTGCTCAGCGTCAGCAAGGCCAATCCCACGCCGCAGAACACCGGGCGCTATAATGCGCGCGGCGTCTTCAACGCGCACTATGTCGCGGAGACGCAGCATAATATCCCGGGCGTCTTCTGGAACTTCCTCAACCAGCAGGGCGCCGTGCTGGAGAACGGCAGTGTAGCTAACCAGGCGCTTAACGACCCGTGGAACTTTGCCACCGGCTACCCGATCAGCGAAGCCTACTGGGCCACCGTACTCGTCGGCGGCCAGCCTACCGATGTGCTGATCCAATGCTTCCAGCGCCGCGTGCTCACCTATACGCCCACCAATCAACCGGCCTGGCAGGTGCAGATGGGTAACATCGGCCAGCATTATGTTAAGTGGCGTTACCCGGATGGGCTGCCGGGGCAGGCCGCCATCTACGACCGCACGGGCAACGGCGGCGAAATCTGCCGGGGCGGCACGGCCCCACCGGAAGGCTGCCCCTTCGCCGACACCGATCCCGCCAGCCCCAACCACGCCGCCTACCGCAACGATCTGTTGCGCACGCGGGCCGGGGGCACGCTCGGCGCGCAAACGCTCGACGCCAAGTTCCGCCTGCTGTCGGAGTCGCAGATGCAGATCAAGACGCGCGAAGACCTGAACCCCGGCCAGAACTTCCTCTTCTCGTTGGGCCAGGTACTTTACGACATTAACGTGGGCCGCAACGGGGCGGGGGAAATCGTGATCGATACCGGATCGAGCGGTATTATCCGGGTGAACCAGTCGGCGCGGCTGGTGCGCGCCTTCAGCCTGCCGGGGAGTTTACTCGACACCGAGGATGGACACGTCTATCTGAGCGTCAGCAAAACACGCGATGGGCAGCTAAAACTGGGCGCCTTCCATAGTGGTATGCAACTCACGGTGAACCGCCATGACTTTGTGCTGCCCAGCGACCAGCAAGTCCACATCGCGGGGAACGGGCAGAGCGATTTCGCTACCGAGCAACTGGACGCGCAAACGGCCCAGCTCTGGGCGACGTTCAGCGACAACGGCAATCTGAGCAGCCTACCGCCGGGTGCCGGCAATCCCTTCGACTTACAGAAGTGCCAGGGCTTCAACAAAGTATACCCGGATCTCGCCGATGAGCGGCTGGGCTGCCCGGTGGCCGACCCGCATTTCTTCAGCAGCGACGCCGGGGCGGCGGGGTCTTATGGTGATCCCAAGGCGCCGACACGCCTCTTCCGCGATGACCTCAGCGACACGCCGACTCTCTACGTCCTCCACCCGGTCACGAACCGCGCTGTGCCGCCCACCTGGGAGACCTATGACGCCAACTCGGACAATGCGGGCAAGGTGTTTGGCCGGGTGGGCGAACGGATCGTGGAATGCAACCCCGGTGTCTACGCCATCCAGCGCTATGCCGGGGGCGCCGTGCTCTGGCCGCCCGTGCTGACGCCGGGAGCGGGCGCCTGTGCCCGCGACGAAACGCGGATCTATATCCTGTATCAGGACGGCACCTGGCGGGAGATGCGCATTCAACAGGGCTAACCGCGGCGCCGGGTACCCGAAAATGGGCGTACCATAGTATAATGCGATGGTAGTCCGGCCCACGAAGGCTCAAATGGTGGCGGGTGGGTGCAGGCCCACCCGCCACCCGGCCCGCGCGGTTGCCGGCGGGCGCCGGGGCCTGCGCTGCTCGCCATAGTCCGGCAAGGGGATCTTGGATGAATAAATGCGGGTACGGCCTGCGGGTCGTTTTCCTCAGCGTGCTGATGGTTACGCTGGTTGGCTGCGGGCCGGAGAACCCGACGCCGACCACGGTGCCGCCCGCCGCGACGCCGACCACCGCGGCCCCGACCGCCACCAGTGGACCCGTGGATGCCACAGCCACGCCCCAGCAGAACAAACTCGCGCCCACGGCCACCCCGGTTCCCCCACGCGCGACCGCCACACCCCGCCCGAAGGCCACCGCAACGCCCCGCCCGCCGAGCGCCTCGCCCACCCCGAATCCGATGCAGGCAGCGATCTACAGCAGCACGGGGGCCGGTGGGGCCATCTGCCGGGCGACGGCGCCGCCCAACACGCCCTGTGAAAACGTCCCGGCCAGCGACTCGCCAACCGCCGTCGCCTACACGGGCGACCTGTTGCAAACGCGCCCGGCGGGCACCCTGGCCGCCGAGACCAAATCCGCGCGCTTGCGCCTGCTGCCGGACGCGCAGGTGCGCCTCGTGGAGCGCGCCAGCCTGACCGCCGGGGAGCGCTTCCTGCTGGAGGCGGGCGGCGGGCTGTTCAACCACACCAACGGGGCGGGCGAGGTCGAGATCGATGCGGGGGGCTTCGTGGTCCGGCCCATCGACACGCAGTTCAGCATCAATGTGACCAAAGCCGGGGTCGTGCGGGTGGCCGTGAACCAGGGCGCGCAAGGCGTCGTCGTGACCGGCACGAACGGGGTGATCAACGTCGGCGCGGGGATGCAGATGCAGGGCGAGATCGGTGGCACGCTCGAACCCAGCGAACCCGCAGACGCCGAAACCCAGCGCGTCTGGAGCACCTATGGAATCGACGCCAATTTGCAGGTGGCGCCCGACGTGCTGGGCCGGCCCAACGAATGCGCGGGCCGCAACCAGCTTTACCCAGCTGCCGACGCCTACACGCAACTTGGCTGTGCCATCGGGCAGGCGACGCGCTACGACGAGCAAGACAGTGTACCTGGGCCAACCGCCTGGTATAATGGGGGCGTGCTACTCTACGACCAGCGACAAGCGACCGTCTACGTGCTCTTCCTGAACCGGGCGCAACGCACGAGCCGCGTGGCAAACACGCCCTTGCTGTGGGTCAGCTTCTCGGCGCAACAGGGCGAGACGCTGGACGCCTGGGAAGAGCGCCATCCGGACGTTACCGCCCGCTTGAACGGTCCGGTAATGGAGTGCCCGGCGGGCACCTGGGCGCTGCAACGCTTCACGCGCGGCACGGTAATCGAGCCGCCCGCCCGCGATTCCTGTAGCGCGACGCTGCCCGCGCGGGCGCTGCTGGCAACCGACGGCACCTGGGCGGTCTGGAATGCGCCGGCCACACCCACCCCGCGCCCGGGCATCATCATCAGGCCGGGCATGTTGCTGACGCCCTTCGTGCCGCGCGCTATCGCCACACAGGTGCCGCCGACGCCCGATATGGCGACGGTCATGCCGGGCGCCGAGCCGACCGTGGCGGGGCCGGGGGTCACCAGCCCGGACCTCGTGACCGGCACACCAACGGCCCCGGCGACGATACCAACCGAGCCGGCCGGCTTGCCGACGGCCACACTCGGTCCTTGACACAGGCGCCGCTGATCCGGTCGGCGGCCCAGCCTAGCACAACAGGAGTCGTCTACTACCGATGACAGAGACAACCAGCCCTGGGCGCATCATGCAGATCAATATTTCGCCGGGCGGGGTGCCCAAGCTGCCGGTGCCGCGCGCCGCGCTCGGCCCGCTCGGCCTGGACGGCGACAAACACCGCGACCGCCGCAATCATGGCGGCCCCACCCGCGCCCTTTGCCTCTACGGCATCGAACAGATCCGCGCGTTACAGGCCGAGGGCCACACCGTGGTGCCCGGCGCCATCGGCGAGAATCTGACCACCGAAGGTATCGACATCGGCGCCCTGCGCCCCGGCGACCGGCTGCAGATCGGCGACGACATCCTGATCGAGATCACCGGCTACGCCAATCCCTGCCAGAACATCGCGCCCTGGTTCGTGGACGAGCGCATCGCCCGCGTGTCGGTGAAGGTAAATCCGGGCTGGAGCCGCGTTTACGCCAGCGTCCTGCAGGGTGGCGAGGTCTATACCGGCCAGCCGATCCGTGTGCCGGCCCCGGCTTCCGTCCAAGGCGGGCGCGACGGCGCGTAGGCGATTATACAGAATATGCAACGGGGAGGGGCCGGTGTACACCGGCCCCTCCCCGTCGTACTCAGCACGGCAGCGGGTTAGAACGGATAGCCGCGGGCGCCCTGCAACCCCTTCAGGCAAGAAATCTCACCCATCATGTCATGGCAGTGGCCGATGACGAAGTTTCCCAGCGCCGCGCCGAGGTTTTGACTCATACCGAACAGATCGACGTCGCGGTCAAGGTCTGCGGCGGTCAGCCCGGCGAGGTAAGCGTCGCTGGCGGCGTAGACCGCCTGGGCATAAGCGCGGGCCGCGGGCAGATCCAGCCGCACGTCGCGCGCCCAGGCCGCATACTGCGACCAATCCTCGTGGGGGTGGGGCACGCTCTGGCCGGTCTTGCCGGCCCACTCGCCGAGGAACAGCGGCGTGCCGCCGCGCAACATGCCGTTAATGATCAAATCCTCGCTCACGACGGCGTGGGCATAGCTGGCTCCCAGCGGATTAGCCTTGCCGGGCGGCGCCCAGTCGGCTTGCTCGGCGGTCACATCCGCCATCGTGCCCTCCAACCACTCGTGCGCAGTGCTCATCTGCTGGCGTAACAGAGTCATTGCATCCATAGTGAACCTCCTGTGGCCCGCCGGGGGCCAGGCATCGCGCCGGTACGGCGCGGATCTAGCGCGTCGTCTTGCCGCGGGCCACGAACTCCAGCAGATCGGCGCGGGTGATCAGGCCGACCGGGCGGCCCGCTTCCTCGGCCAGCACCGCCGGGTTGCCGGCCAGCAGCGCAGGCACCACCCGCTCCACTTCCTCGCCCACATCGACCAGCGGGAACGGCTGCTCCATCACCGTCTCTACCGTCTGGTCCACGGCCTCGGGGTTGCGGAAGACGCGTTCCAGCAGCGAGCGCTCCTGGATCGAACCGACAATCGAATGCACGGTGGTCAGCTCGCCGTCACGCGAGACCGGCAACTGCGAGATGCTGTACTGGTGCAACAATTCGATGGCCTCGCGCACGCGGGCCGTGACCGGCACGGTGACGAGGGCGGGCAACTCGCGGTTGTGGTAGTGCAGCAGATCGCGCACGCGGGCCGGGGTCGCCAGCCGGTCGAGAAAGCCGTTCTCGCGCATCCAGTCGTCGTTGAAGACCTTGCTCAGGTAGCCCCGCCCGGTGTCGGGGAAGAGCACAACGATGGTCTTGCTCTCGTCCAGGTCCTTCGCCACCTGTAGCGCGGCCCACATCGCGGTGCCGGTCGAGCCGCCGACGAGGATACCTTCTTCGCGGGTGATGCGGCGGGCGGTCAGCAGCGAGTCGCGGTCGCCCACTTGCACCCAGCGGTCCACAATGTCGTACTGGAAGGTGCCGGGCATGAAATCCTCGCCGATGCCCTCCACCTTGTACGGCCGCGCCTTGTCGCCGGTGTAGATCGAGCCTTCGGGGTCGGCGCCGACGATCATGATGTTCGGGTTGCGCTCCTTGAGGTAGCGCCCGATGCCGGTGATGGTGCCGCCGGTGCCCACGCCGGCCACGAAGACATCGACCTGGCCGCCGGTCTGCTCCCAGATTTCGGGGCCGGTCGTGTCGTAGTGCGTCTGCGGGTTGGCCTGATTGAAGTACTGGTTGGGCTGGAAGGCGCCGGGGATCTCGCTGGTGACGCGGGCGGCCACGCTGTAGTAGCTCTCCGGGCTTTCGCGCGGCACAGCGGTCGGCGTGCTGATCACCTCGGCGCCGAACGCGCGCAGCAGGGCGATCTTCTCGCTGCTGACCTTGTCGGGCATGACGAACACGGTCTTGTAGCCCAGGATGGCGGCGGCAATCGCCAGGCCCGTGCCGGTATTGCCGGAGGTCGGCTCGACAATGGTGCCGCCACGCTTGAGCAGGCCGCGCGCCTCGGCGTCGCGGATCATGCGGATGCCGATGCGGTCCTTCACGTTGTTGCCGGGGTTGAACATTTCGAGCTTGGCGAGTAAGGTGGGCCGCAGGCCCCGGTTGAGCTTGGGCAGGCGCGTCATCGGCGTATTGCCGATCAGCTCCAGCAGGTTGTTGGCGACGCCGGGCAAGGGGCGCACCTCGCGCCCGGCAAAGGCCGGCCCTTCGGACGCCGGGGATTCCCCGTTCATGGCCGGCTCGGTGGTGGCGATGGTTTCCATGGTATAACTCTCCCTCTAGACAGCATCGGCTAGAAGCATATGCAAGGCAAAAACCGATCGCCCCAACGGCAATCGTGTTCCTCATTATACGGGCTGCCCCCGGCAGCGTCAAACAGGGCGTAACTTTTGCCGGCGCGTGGGAGTATAACATGCGGTCCGCGCGCCGGGCCGGTGAACGCGCAGGCGACGCGGCCCGCATACGGTACGAGCATCGCTCCGGTATAATGAAGGTGACGGGATCAAAGCAGGATCACGTTACTCTGCCGGCACACCCGATAAGCCGGCTAATGGGCTGGAGATGCGATGCTGAATTTCGTTGTTATGGGCCTAATCGTGGGGGGCGTGGGCGCGCTCATTTTCTATGGCGGTACCCAGCTTATGGGCCGGCAAGCTTCTAGGCTGGGCACGGCGAGCGGTTGCCTGCTGGCCGTGATCGGCGCGCTCCTCATCTTCGCGGGCTTCGGTCTCCTCGCGGCGTCGCTTTTATCCTAGTATCCTGGCGCCGCCAGCGGGAAGGCCATCCAATAGATGCGAACATGTGCTAAGCGCGGACGCTGGTGCGCTCGCCTGGCGATCACGCGCGCTGGAGCAGGGTCCGTATACGCAAGCTCCGCCCGTGCTAACATCGTTTTCACTGCCACCCTGCCCCGCACGGGGTGGGTCTAAGGGGAAATCGTCCATGTTGCGATTCTGGTTGCGCCGGGGAGCCATACCGGTCCTCGGCATCTTTCTGATCACCATGGCGGCCTGCGGCCCGCAGGCCGCCACGCCCACCGAAGTCGCCGCCACGCCCACCGAAGTCGCCGCCACCGCCACCTTGGCGCTTGCTGTGCCATCCGCCCCGCCGCAGCCGGCAACCGCCACCTCAGAGGCGCCCACGGCCACGCCACTGTTACTCACGGCCACGGCGGAGCCACCTACCGCGACCGTAATGCCGCCCACCGCGACGGAGCCGCCCGCTGCGCCGACCGCGGCCCGCGACCTGGCCGGCCGGCCCACGGCGACCGCGGAGCCGGAGGACTGTTTCCGGTCGGTGGGCGTCGTCATCAGCCGCGTGGACCAGGCATACAACCACCAGCCGGGGGACACGGCGACCATCGCCAAGGACCTGCAAAGCGCCTGCGTGGACGACCGCGCCCTGGCGATCTGGGCGCTCGGCTCGATCCACGATCAGACGGCCATCCCGGCGCTGCAAGCCTACGTGGCCGCGCACCCCGACGGCGACTGGCGGCGCGACGAGTATGACCTGGTGCCGGTGGCGCAGGCGGCCATCGCCTACATCCAGGCGCCCCTGGACACCACGCACACCTACATGGTCCGCCCGCGCGGCCTCTACGCCGCGCAGCCCCAGTACGACGCCGACGGCCACCTCAACCTGAGCCCGGTGCAGACGATCCCGGCGGCCGCCCCGCTGATCCGCGTCCAGACGATCCACACCGGCGACATGCGCCCCGACCACGGCGGCGAGACCGAGGTGGTCTTCGAGCGCGTGCAGCAGCCCAACGACCCGAAGATCTATTACCTCGAGGTGAGCCGGTACGTCAGTTCGGAGCCGAGTTACTTCGAGCCGGTCGATCTGGAACCGGTCCAGTAACACCGTAACGCCAAGACGGGCAAAAGAGAACCGGCCCCCTTGCGGGAGCCGGTTCTTTGTGTGCCGGGTTAGCCGCGCTTAGCGCGGGGCTTTGCGGCGCACCAGTAGCATCCCACCGGCGACGGCGA
>JAICKM010000569.1 GCA_025927935.1 Chloroflexia bacterium
AACAGTCTCGCGCAGGCCAAAGACCGCCTGCCGATCCCGGAGAGAAGGGCTGTAAGGCACTTTAGACGGTTCTCTCTGGTTGCGTTTGCAAGTAGACAGGCGACCACGGTTGAGTGCCGACCGACCTGCCTCCTTGCCGACCAGGCGGAATTGGGGCGAAATTGGAGTTGCGGATTCACGGGAAACCTCCAGAGTTGCGAGCTCACGGCGATTTTACCGAGATCCGCGTTCGTTGTTACGTTGTTAACGTACGCCCACGGTTGGGTGCCGACCTACCACTAGTTCCGACATTGAAAAGTTCATTGAATTGAACTTGCATAAGAGTGTGGTCGCTCCCTCTTTGTGATGGCTGGAGGGGTTGGCCGCACGCGGCCGGCCCCTTTGCGGATGGCCCATTCGGCCACGGCCAAGTTGATCACCCAGCCCGCGCCCATCAGTAGCGCCCCCCTGAGCTCGCTCGGCGGACCGAGGATCATGGCCCCGGCGGCCTGGGTCAGCGCCTGCGTGCCCGCGCCCAGCCCGATCGCGTAGCCGCGCATCATCCAGGCGCGGTGCCGCGGCACGTCCCCACGCCGGATCGCGGCAAAGCCGAGGACGATGGACCCGATCATGGCCGCTCCAAACCCGAGCCGCAAGGCATACAGCAGCTCCCCGGTGCCAGGCGCACGGGGATAGAACAGGGTCATCCACAGCGCGGACAGCCCGACCAGCAGGCCGCATCCAACCAGGAGCCGCCCGGCCGCGCGGTGCCAGCCGGGCCGGCGCCGCCGGAAGCGGGGGGCGAACTGGAACGCGCCCAGGACGGCATACACGGCGGCGCCCACGATATGCAGCACCACCGGCAGGGGCGCGGCGAAGAACCGGGCGTTGGCGGGCGTGATGGCCGCGCCGCCGGCCAGTTCGGCGAGGCGGAAGGCGCCGGCAGTGAGCGGGATGGCGCTCAGCAGGATCAGGGCGGCGACGAGCCACTTGGCCGACCCTGCTTTGGCCCGCGCTTTGGTTTTCTGAGACGGAGGTTTCCCTGACTCATTGCGCTGCGGCACAGCGGGGGATCGACCTTCAGCGTAGATATTTGCTTTCATGTTCAACTCCTTGGACGGATTTACGCAGTACCGGGTGCGTTGCACAGCGCGCCCGCAGATACCGCGTCAGGTGGTCAGGCGTCATCAGCAGCGCAGGTGCTTGCTAGGGTGACTATCGGGTTCACAATGAGACAAGCGGCCGTGTGGCCGCTTGTCCCCTCCATGCCGCTTCCAGCGAACTTACTGGGCTACAGTCTGGCTGATCTGAGGGCTGACCTTGGCCGGGACGGGTTGCGCGGCTGGCTCGCGCCGTTCCGACCAGAGCGCATAGCCTAGCCATGCCAGAGCTAGCCCCACCGGCACCGCCATTTTCGGTTGGAGCTCGAGCGGCAGCAGCGCAGCTATGGGGGCCAACACGGTCCCGGCGGCCAGCAGACCGGCCGCCCAGCGCGACAGGATGCCGGCGCGGATCGTCGCGATGCCAAACAGTAGCCCGCCGAGCATATACACGGGCGCTGTTAGCGGCCATACCGTTGAGAGGGCTCCGAGGTTCATCGTGCCGGCGGACCCGTTAAGCATCCCCATCCAGCCCTCCACAAACACCGGCGCTGCGGTTGCCAACAGCGGCAAGATCAAGACTTCGGTGAAGGTAAAGCCCATAATGAGCACCAGCCAGAGGCTAAACAGGAGATAGCCGGCCAGACCAAGCCGTCCGGACTCTTTCACTTGCCTGGCGTAGATTCCCGTCATGCCGAGCAGACCGAAGAAGGACATAGCGATGGCTAAGGTGTGGACGATTGCCCATTCGGTGGTGGTGACTGACGACACAGCATTAGGGGGATGGAACATCCCAACGACCACGTAACAGATCCCTGCCACCATAGCTGATACCCCGGCCCAACGGATGAGATTCTTGGTGTTCATGCGTTTGTCTCCTTCAGTTATTGTGGTCTGCTTGATCGAACTCATTCTTGCGTTAGTAGCCATCGTTTTTCTCCTGTCTGACTATTTGTAGTACTGGTGGTGTTCCTGGGACATAAACCAGGCTAGAAATTAATCAAGGACCGATCTCCTTCCTAAGCAGCCGGCCTAAACAACTGGCCTCAACTCGATGTTTGGCAGCTTACGCCGCTGCCTGGCCGGGGCGGACGCGGGTTACCGAGACTAACGGCATTGCTAAGTCACGTACTTTTCGTAGCAAGCCGTGCAACGCGGCCTGATCGACCACCGGGCCGGTTAACAGGGTGTCGCCGTTGTCCTCCAACGTCAGGGTCATGCCCTCAAACCGGGCGGCCCACCGGTCCTCAAGGTGCCCCTTGATGCGAATCTCATACAGTCCGGCCTCGTCATGATCCCCCGTTGGTGCGTGTGTTTCACTCATGCTGTGCCTCGTGCGTTTCCCGCAATATGGATGAAGCTCCAGGTCGTCGCGTTCGTTCTCGTCTTCAATCACAATCACACTATAGGAATTAATGTGGGGAGCTGTCTTCCCCACATGTGGGGATTGATAGGGGGATATCTGGGGCAGGTGGCCTGGCAGACAAAAGCCCTGCCAGGCAGCAATGAAATGCCGGCTTACCTGGCAGGGCTAAGTGTATGCGTGCTCGGACAACGCTTTTGCGTGGTTATATCAAATCCAGCTCCGCGGCGCGTTTGACGGCCGCCCGGCGACTGGTGACGTTGAGTTTGCTGTAGATGCTCTTGGTATGGGTGCGGACCGTGCTCAAGCCGATCATGAGGGCATCGGCGATCTCCGGCCCGGAGAGCTCGGTTTTGAACAAGCGGAGCACGTCCAGCTCACGCTGGCTTAGCGGCTCAACCGGGGGCGGCGCAGCGGGGGAGCTGGGGCGCGGAGATGCGCCAGCGCTCCTCCCTGGCTTATGCCGGGAACTCTGCTGTTGCTCAGCTTTAAATGCTGCCAGCAGCCGGCCTGTATAGGCAGGTATGATCCCGCGAGCGGCGACTTCGCGCAGCAGTTGCGCCATGGGCGGTCCTTCGTCCACAAAGATGCGGACGTAGCCCGCCGGCTCGGCCAGCGCCAGGGCGCGTGCCAGCGCCAGCAGCGCAGCAGGCATGTCGCCCTGGGTCTGCTGGGCCAGCGCCGCCAGCACCAGGATCTCGATGACGCTGCCCGTCCGCTCGCCTGCTTCCGCCGCCGGCAGGAGGCGGCCCAGCAGGCCCAGCGCCTCACGCATGGCGCGTTCTGCCCCCTCGCTCCTATGCTGGGCCAGGAGCACCCGGGCCAGGGTGATGTGCTCGAACTCGCGGAGATAGCTGAGGTCGTCCTCCACGGAGAGGCCCTGCTCCCGCGCCCAATCGAGGGCTTCGCCCAACCTGTCCTGCGCCACCCACACCCGGGTCTGCAACGCCGCGACCGGTCGTACATTGGGGAAGAAGTCACCCACATACCGGCGCTCAGCCTCCTGGAGCAGATCGAGCGCGCCGGCCAGATCGCCTTCGGCCTGCCGGATGCGCGCCATTGCCACGCACCAGCGATACAGGTTTTGCGGTAACCCGGTGTGCTCGCCCAGCTCCTTGCTGTGCAGCAGGTGTTGCGTCGCGGCCTGCAGATCGTCATGCTCACGCTGTAGCTCGCTTATGCCCACGTACATGTCTGCCGTGCCCCGCAGGACCGGGCGGGTACCCTCTGGGTGCTGCTCTGTCGCAAGCTGCAATGCCTGCTCGTATATACCCATTGCCTCGTGGAGACGCCCTTGGGCCATCCGTATGTCCGCCAGGGCCATTGCGCAACCGAGTACGTCAGAGATGTTTCCGGCCTTCTGCAAACTCGCCATGCCGGCGGCATACGACCGGTAGGCGGTCTTTAGATCCCCGCTCGTCCAGGAGGCGAGTCCTAGCAGTGCCGCTGCCGATCCACGCGAGAGATGGTCGTCCTCAGGGACGAGGTCGAGCGCCCGCCGGGCATATGTCACGGTTGCGGCCACATCGCCCAGCGCCAGGGCCCGTCCGGCACGGGCAACCGCGATCGCCCCCGGTAGACGGCGAAATTCCTCTTCGTCCACGACGACCATCCCCGCTGGGGCGTCTACTCGCGCACTCCTGTCTGCCGGCGGGTCCAGCCACTGTTCGGCGTCGCGCAGGCGGGCCTCCACGCCCGCGAACTCGCCGCTACTCAATAACGCATGGGCATAGCCCACGCTAAGCACGGGCCTCATGCGGATCAACTCGTCGGGGAGTGCCTTGAGCCAGCCCAGCAACGCGGCTTCCTGTCGACTCCTCAGCATGACCGGCACTGCGGGCTCGACCAGATCCGCCGCGTGCGCGAAATCGGTGGCGGCCAGCGCGTGGCGGATCGCCTCGGCCACCGAACCCTGCTGCTCGTACCACGCGCCGGCCCGCCGGTGCAGCGTCGCGACCTGGCCGGGTTGCTCGGCCAGTAAATGCGCGTAGAGAACGTCGGCAAAGAGGTGGTGATAGCGATACCAGTGGCGCTGGTCGTCCAGCGGCACGACAAAGAAGTTGCCGCGCTCCAGGGCCGCCAGGCGCGCGTGGCCGTCCGGCTGGCCGGTGACGGCATCGCACAGCGGACCATGCAAGCGGTCGAGAATGGCGGTCTGGAGTAAGAAGCGGCGGACCGGTTCGGGCTGACGCTGCAGGACCTCTGCGACCAGATAGTCCGCGATGTAGCGGGGGTCGCCTGCGAACGCCCGGATGAACCCCGGCTTATCCGGGTGGCTTCGCAGGGACAGTGCGGCTAATTGCAGGCCGGTAATCCAGCCTTCGGT
>JAICKM010000198.1 GCA_025927935.1 Chloroflexia bacterium
GAGTGCCTGGCCGAGACCGTGCCGCTGATCGGGCAGCGCGCCCTGCGCCGGCGCGGCTGGACCGTGCCTGACGACTTGCGCGAGTTACTGGAAGCGGGCCTGCTACCCGGCGGGCGCGGCAAACGCCACTGGGTGTTCCGGCGCACCAATCAGCCCTGCCACCGCTGCGGCACCAAGATCCGCCAGAAGCGCCAGGGTCCCGGCGAGGGCCGCTGGACCTTCTGGTGCGAAACCTGCCAGCCTGCCGCGCAGCCCCAGGCGCTGCCGCGACCCTCGGCGGCCCCCGCAGCCTGATCCCATGCCCACCGTCCGCCTCCCCGGCCTGGTCGACGTGCATGTCCATCTGCGCGAACCCGGCAGTGAACAGAAGGAAGATTTCGCCCACGGCACCCGCGCAGCCCTGGCTGGGGGCATCACCACCGTGCTCGACATGCCCAACAACCCCGGCGCGCCGACGATCACGCCCACCGCCCTGACCGACAAGCGGCAACGCGCTGCCGCCGCCGCCTGCTGCGACATCGGCTTCCACTACGGCGCCACGGCGGACAACCTGGATACCTATCCGGCGGTCGAGTCCCAGGTCTTCGGCCTCAAGCTCTACCTCGATCACACCACCGGCACGCTGCTGGTCGAGCGCCTGGAGTCGATGCTGGCGATCTTCGCCGCCTGGCCCGCCGAAAAGCCGCTGCTGGTCCACGCCGAGGAGCGCACCGTGGCCGCCGTGCTGGGCCTGCTGGCCGTCCATCCGCGCCGCGTCCACTTCTGCCACGTCAGCCTGGGCGCGGAGATCGAGTTGATCCGCGGCGCCAAGGAGCGCGGCCTGGCCGTCACCTGCGAGGTGGCCCCGCACCATCTCTTCCTCAGCGACGCCGACCTGTCCCGCCTGGGACCCTACGGCCTGATGAAGCCGCCCCTGCGCACGGGGGCCGACGTGGACGCACTCTGGGCCAATCTCGCCGCCATCGACATGATCGCCACCGATCACGCGCCGCACACCCGCGCCGAGAAAGAGGGCGCCGTCCCGGCCTACGGCGTGCCCGGCCTGCAAACCGCGCTGCCCCTCATGCTCACCGCCGTCGCCGCCGGGCGCCTCACGCTGGATCGCCTGGTCGAACTCATGGCGACTGCGCCGCGCCGCCTCTTCGGCCTGCCCGACCCGCCCGACACCTACGTCGAGATCGATCCCGCCGCCCGCTGGACCATCGCCGACGCCGGGCAGTACAGCAAGTGCGGCTGGACGCCCTTCGCCGGGATGCCGGTGCAAGGCCAGGTTCGCCGCGTCGTCCTGCGCGGCGCCGAGGTCGTCCGCGACGGGCAGGTGACGGCGACCTCCGGCAGCGGGCGCGTGCTACTCCCCGCCGATTCCGGGCGCTAGCTCCCTACTGCCCGCGGTCCAGTACCGCGGCGAGCAGCGCCATGCGGATATACATCCCGTTCTCCACCTGCCGGAAGTAGTACGCCCGCGTATCCTGGTCGATGTCCACCGGGATCTCGGTCACGCGCGGTAACGGGTGCATCAGAATCATATCCCGCTTGGCGAGCCGCATAATCATCTCGTCGATCACGTAGTTCGCGCTGGCCCGCGCATACTCGCGCGCCGCGTGGATCTCGGCCACCGGGCGCAGCGCCGCCTGGGTTTCGGCATCCAGGTGCTCATAGCGCCCGCCAAAGGCCCGCGCGGCCAGGTCTTCGAGGTGCTGGCTGACGAAACGCTCCTTCTGTACCCGCGTTACATAGAGCACGTCTAGACCGGGAATCGCGCTCAGCAGATCTTCCGTCTCGCGCACCTCGATGCCCCGGGAGCGCGCGAACTGCACGTACTCGGCGGGCATCGCCAGCGTCGCGGGCGCGATGCAGACCAGCCGCACCTTGTCGCCATTAATCGCCAGCAGCTTGATCAGCGAGTGGACCGTGCGCCCGTTGCGCAGGTCGCCGGTGAAGCCGATAGTCAGCCCGTCGAGGCGCGCGCCGAAGCGGTCCTTGATCGTGTACAGATCCAGCAGCGCCTGCGTGGGATGCTCGCCGATGCCGTCGCCCGCGTTGATAATCGGCACGCGGCGGTGCGTCGTATGGCTCAGGTCGTCCGATGCCTCCGCCGCCTCCCGCGCCGCGCCCTGGATCGGGTGGCGCAGCACAATCGCGTCGGCATAGCAACCGATCGTCTTGACGGTATCGTGCAGGCTCTCGCCCTTCGTCACCGACGAATAATGCACTCCCCCCGCCGTGGTGATGATGCGCCCGCCCAGCCGGGCCACCGCCGCCTGGAACGACAGGTCGGTGCGCGTGCTCGGCTCGTAGAACAGGTTGGCGACGATCAGGCCCTCCAGCGGGGTGCTGCGCTGCCCGGATTCGACCAGCGCGGCGAACGACTTGGCCTGGGCAAACAACGGTTGCAGCAAGGCCGGGGTGAACTGCTCGACGCTGAGGATGTGCTGCCCCCGCAGCATCCGCAACTGTTCCGCGCCCCGCTCCGATAGCGGTACTGTCACGCTTGTCTCCTCTAATCAGGCTTGTAGCCGGGGTTTCACCAGATCTCCCAATCCTCAGCCGAACCGAGGACGGAGGCAATGCCACCGTGGTACACGCCATAGCGCCCGCGGAAATAAAGCAGGGGCACGGCGTCCCCGGCCCCTGCGGCCATGATCTCGCCCAGGATGATCACATGATCGCCGCCTTCGTAGATGCGGAAGACGCGGCACTCGGCGTAGGCCAGCGCGCCGTCCAGCACCGGCGTGCCCGTCGCCCCCGCCCGCCAGGCCACCCCGGCAAACTTGTTTTCCTGCCGCGAGGCAAAGCGTTGCGCCAGCTCGCGCTGCGCCTCGGTCAGGATGTTTACGGTGAAAGCGTCACGGTCCTGAATCGCCGCCAGCGTCGCCGAATTGGCGCTCACACAAATGAGCAGCAGCCGCGGATCGAGCGACAGTGAAGTCATGCCGCTGGCGGTGAACCCGCGCGGCTGCCCGTCCGGCTCAAGCGTCGTGACAATGCTCACCCCGCTCGCAAACGACCCCATCACGCGGCGGAACAAATCGGCATCTATCGGCATAAGTCATCCTGGTCTCAGCAGACCCACCGCGCGGCCTTGTCATTCTGAGCGCAGCGAAGAGTCTTGTCTCGTTTTTAGTACACCCGCCGCGCTGCCGTGTCACTCTGAGCGCAGCGAAGAGTCTCGTCTCGTTTATCGAAGACGGAGATGCTTCACTCCGTTCAGCATGACAGAGACGTGTCTCATTTCAGTAAGGTGGCCGGCCCTCGTCAGTATGCGAAAGGCGCCTCGTGCCATCAACCGGCACGGGTTGGAGCGGCGGAAGCGCGGCGACGATCCAGCCGCCGCCGATCTGCGCCGCCGTGATCGCCAGCACAAAGCCGCCCACCATCTCGCTCGGCACGTGGCCCATGGGGAACACCGCCAGCAGGCCAAACTGCCCGGCCAGCGCGAAACACAGGCCGCGCAGCATCCCCACCGGCCCGGACGCCGGCAGCCGCGCCAGGGCGCGCGCCAGCAGCAGGCAGAGCAGCGCGCCCACAGTCGTGTGCCCGCTCGGAAAGTTATTGGCGTACCAGGGCACGTCCCAGCCGCGGCCCGCATGCTTCAGCACCCAGACCACGCCCTCCGCCCCGATCACCAGCGCGCCTAATCGCACCAGCAACCCCACGTGCCCGCGCAGCAGCCAGGCCAGCACGGCAGCCAGCAGCCCCATCTCCCCCGCCAGCAGCCACTTGATCACCGTGCCGCTACCGGGGGGCCGGTGGCGCAACGTCCAGGCATGGACCGGCCCGTCCAGCCCGCGCAGCGCCCCGATCCCGACCAGCGTCCACAGTATCAGCAGCAGCGCAAGTCCCGCGGCGACAACTACGATCCGGCCCTGATCACTGTCTTTGTAGGGGCCGGTTTGAAAGCGGCCCGGCCTATCGCGGGCACTACGCGGGCGAACTACGGGCGCGGGCCGCCCGGCCATAGTTCCACCCGGTTGCGCAGCGTGCCCACGCCCTCGACTTCGCACTCCACCAGGTCGCCGGGGTGCAGGTACTCCGGCGGCTTGCGGAAATGCCCCACGCCGCTCGGCGTCCCGGTGGCGATCACATCGCCCGGCTCCAGGGTCATGCCGCGCGACAGCCACTCGATCAGCGCGGCCACCGAGAAAATCATATCCGAAGTGTCGGAGTCCTGCTTGGTCTCGCCGTTCACCCGGCAGCTCAGGCGCAACTGCTGCGGGTCGGCAATCTGATCCCGCGTCACGATCCACGGCCCCATCGGGCACGCGGTGTCCAGGCTCTTGCCCAGGAAGAACTGGCCGCCGTGCGCGTACTGGATATCGCGGGCCGACACGTCGTTGATCACCGTGTAGCCAAAGACGTGGTCCAGCGCCTGATCCTGCTTGATGCCGCGCCCGCCTTCGCCAATCACCACGCCTAGCTCCACCTCCCAGTCGATCTGCTCGGAAACCGCCGGGTCCATTAAGATGGGATCGTGCGGCCCTGTGACCGCCGTGGGCGCCTTGGTGAAAACGGCGGGCCGCGGCGGGGGCGCCTGGTTCTGCTCCGCCGCGTGCGCCGCGTAGTTCTGGCCGATGCAGAACACATTTTTGCGCGGGCGCGGGATCGGCGCGGCCAGCTTCAGCGCATCCAGCCGCGGCGCCCCGGCCAGGGCGTGCTCCGGCAGCAGGTCGAGCGCCTGCCGCAGCCGTTGCAGCCCCGCGTCGCCCATGGCGATCAGCCCGATCATCGTCGTGGGCAGCGGCTCGCTCGCCGGGCTGAGCCAGCGCTGCACATCGATCACCTGGTCGCCGTGCAGCACGCCCAGGCGCAGTTCGTCCACTTCATGATAAGTCACCAAACGCATCGAAAATCTCCTGCTTGAGGTAGTGAGCGCCAAACGGCGCCCCAGAGAGCCAGCAGCACAAAGCGCGCCAGCACCACACCAATCGCCATTATAGCCGAAATACCCTGCCGTCGCGCACCGGCCCCGCCCGGCGGCGCAAGCCTCCGGCTAGCCCGCCCAAGGCCGCCTTCGCGGCCTACGCTGGGTTTCATCCAGCCCGCGCAGGCGGGCTTCGTACCCGTAGCCCGCCCGTTCACGGGCCGGGCGCCGCCGCACCAAGACTCGGCCCCATCCTGCGGTGGCCGGGCGGACACACAGGTCCGCCCCTACCTCACTCCGCTTGACACCCCGCCCGAACTATGCTAAAATGCCGTAGATGATACTCAATCTCAGTTAGCGAACGGACAGGGGATCATCACGCCATGCCTGACCTGGAAACGCTGCTCCAACGGCTGGAAGACCAGGGCTACAAACGCACCGCGCCGCGCCGCATGCTGCTGGCCGAAGTCGCCCGGCGGCCCGGCCCGTTCACCGCCGCCGAAATTTACGCCGCCCTGCAAAGCCAGGCCGCGGGCATAGGCCGGGCCACGGTCTTCCGCACGCTCGACCTGCTGGCCGAGATCGGCCTCCTGCAACGTATGCACGATGAGCAGATCGGCGGGGCCGGCTTTGCCTACCTGGCCTGCGAGCCGGTGCACCATCACCATATCATCTGTTCGTCCTGCCACGCAGTCTGGGACTTTGTCGAGGGCGACCTGGAGGCGTCCATCGCCGCCGTCGCCCGGCGCAACGCCTTTCAGATGCGGGATCATCGCTTGGAGCTATACGGAATCTGCGCGGCGTGCCGGGAGCAGCCGCCCGCAAACCAGGACATTTCGGCCTGACCGGTGACAGGCCGGCAGCTTTTGATCAAGGAACCAGGAATCCATGTCGTATCAAGGACCAGGTAGACGCGGCGGTCTCATCGCCGCATTAGGCATGATCGTGGCGCTGTTGAGCGCGTGCGGCGACACCCCGGCCCCACCGGCGATGCCGGATGCCGGCGGCACCCCGCCCACCGGCCACGTGCTACACGTCACTGTCACCACCACCCAGATCCGTTCACTGGCCGAGAGCGTGGCCGGGAACGCGGCCAAGGTCACACCCATCTTGCAGGCCACCGACGACCCGCACGCCTACGAACCCAAGCCCAGCGATGTCCAGTTGATCGCCGATGCCGATCTGGTCTTGCGCCACGGCATGGGACTCGACCATTGGCTGGATAAGGTCGTGCAGAACGCCGGGGGCAATCACCCGGTCGTCACCGTCACCACCGGCGTCAAGATCGAATCCGGCGACAGCGGCGAGTCGTCCGGCGACCCGCACGTCTGGTTTGATGTCACCAACGCCATGACCATGACCCGCGACATCCGCGACGCGATGATCGCCGCCGACCCGGCGCACAAAGACGCCTACCAGGCCAACACCGACGCCTACCTCGCCACGCTCCAGCAACTGGACAGCGACATCATGAGCCAGATCGCCACGATCCCGCCCGACCAGCGCAAGATGGTCACCAACCACGACGCGTTCGGCTACTATATCCGCCGCTACGGCCTGACCTTCGTCGGCTCGATCGTGCCGAGCATGGACAGCAGCGCCGAACCCTCGGCCAAGGACCTCGCCCAGTTGGTGGACAAGATCAAGGCCGCGCATGTGCGTGCCATCTTCCTGGAAAGTTCGATCAATCCCAAACTCGAAAAGCAGATCGCCGTTGAGGCGGGCGTACATGTCGTGGACACGCTGTATGGCGACACGCTGGGGCCGCCCGCCAGCCCGGCGTATACCTATGAAGGCATGATGCGTTACAATACGCAGACCATAGTGAGGGCTTTAAAATGATCGGTCAAGCCGCACCCCGCCCCGCCGCGCCAAGGACCGCTCGGCCTGCCTCTAAAGAGGCACCCGCCGCCATGCTCCGCGATGTGACGGTCGGCTATGATGCCGCGCCCGTGCTGGAGAAAATCAACCTGACCCTCGACTGGGGCCTGATCGTCGGCGCCATCGGGCCGAACGGCGCGGGCAAATCGACGCTGATCAAGACCATCCTGGGCATCTTGCCCGCACGCAGCGGCGAGGTGCGGGTGGCCGGGCAGCCGGTGGCGAGCGGCGCCGCCCGTCGCGCCATGGGCTACGTGCCCCAGCGCGAGGCCGTCAATTGGGAGTTCCCGGTTACGGTGGCCGACGTGGTGTTGATGGGTCGCACCGCCTGCCTGGGCTGGGGTCGCCGCCCCGGTGCCGCCGACCTGCACCTGGCGCACGAGGCCCTCGTCCAGGTGGGCATGCAAGATTTCGCGAACCGGCAAATCAGCCAGCTTTCCGGCGGCCAGCAGCAGCGTGTCTTCCTGGCCCGCGCCCTGGTCCAGGAGGGCGATCTGCTGCTGCTGGACGAGCCGTTGAACGGCGTGGACGCCTCCACCCAGGAAGTGATCGGCAACCTGCTCCAGCAACAGCGGGCCGCCGGGCACACCGTGGTGCTGGCGACCCATGACCTGGAACTGGCCGCCGAGTGGTGTGACCGCATCGTCCTGGTCAACCACGCCATCATCTGCTACGGCCCGCCCGCCGAGGTGCTCACCCCGGAGATGTTGCGGCAAACCTATGGTGGACAGACCTTGCTGGTGCCCCAGGAGTTCGCCGAGCACGGCGTTGCCACCCTGCTGGTGCCCGACGAGCACGGCCACGGCGGCGGGCACAGCCACCCGCATACGCACTCGCACACCGACGACCACCATCACCATCACCTGCCCGCCAACGACCCGCTTTGCCGGGATCCCGAAGCGACCAAATAACCGGAGGCTCATTCTGTGATCGCCTGGTTCGCCGATCCTCTGCAATACGGCTTCATGCAGCGCGCGCTGCTGGAGGTCATCCTGATGGGCTTGACGTGCGGCGTCATCGGCGCCTACGTGGTGCTGCGCGGCATGGCCTTCCTCGGCGATGCGCTCTCGCACGCCATCTTTCCCGGCGTCGTCATCGCCTTCCTGCTGAATATCAATCTCTCCGTAGGTGCGCTCGTCTTCGGCATCCTGACGGTGCTGGGCATCGCCGGCATCGCGCGCAACCGGCGCGTCTCCGAGGACAGCGCCATCGGCGTGCTGTTCACCGGGGCCTTCGCGCTCGGCGTCGTGCTGATCAGCCAGGTTAAGGGCTACACCGGCAACCTGGCCGATTTCCTGGTGGGCCAGGTGCTGGGCGTCTCGACCAGCGACGTGCTGATCAGCCTCGCCGTCGCTGTGCTCGTGCTGGGCGCGCTGGCCTTCTTCAACAAGGAGCTGGTGTTGACCGCGTTCGACCGCGAGATGGCCGAGGCGATGGGCTTGCCGGTAGCGGCCCTCGACATGGGCCTGCTGCTGGGCATCGCCCTGACCATTATCGTGTCGCTGCAAGCGGTCGGCAACATCCTCGTCGTCGCCATGCTCGTCACGCCCGCCGCTGGCGCCCGGCTCTGGACCGACCGCCTCCCGGTGATGATGGCGCTCAGCGCGCTGTTCGGCATCCTGGCCGGCATCGGCGGCCTGCTGGTCTCCTACCACGGCAACTACGCGGCGGGCGGCACCATCGTGCTGCTGGTCACGCTGCTGTTCGGCATCTCCTACCTGTTCGCCCCGCGCCACGGCTGGCTTACCCGCCGCCGCTTGGCTCGCAGCCCAACGGCGCCAGATAGTGTCGTAGCCGGGGCCGCAGGCAAACAATAAGCGGCAGCGACCAGGGCGAGGATCACCTCCTGTTGTTAGGAGGCGATCCCCTTGTTGTGCGGCTGGTCCGGTCTTAGACCTCGGGGAGAGCGACAGGCACCTCGGTCGCCGCCTGCGCCCTGGCCCGCCGCCCGAGGCGCACGAAGAGCGGGAGCGTGGGCGCCAGCAGCACCCCGGTCAGGACGAGCGCCGCGCGGATCGAGAACGCCTTGCCCACCGCGCCGATCACCGGCCCCCCGGCGATCTGCCCCACGGCGTCCACCTGGCTGATCATCGAGAGCACGGTGGCGCGCAGGCGCGGGTCGATGCTGGTCGCCAGCCAGGCGCCATGGAGCGGCCCGCCCAGCCCGCGGCAGGTGCCGTAGGCCAGGAATGCCGCCACGGCCAGCGCGAAGCTGTTGGCGACGCCAAACAGGATCAGCGCCCCGATGGCGAGAACGTTGAGCAAGATGAGCGCCCGCACGACCGCCCCCGGCTGGTCGGTCTTGACCAGCCGGCGCACCAGTTCGGTCCCGCCGAGATAGAGCAGCGATCCGACCACGCTAATCAGGCCGAACCAGACCAGCGAGGTCAGCCCACCCAGCGCGGGAAAGGCGAAGTTAGTCAGCAAGTGCGCCTCCCAGAGCCGGTCGATGCCTTCGCTGGTCATGCCGAAGAAGACGGCGATGACAAGAAAACCGAGCAGCACGGGCCGGGCGCGGATGACGGCCAACCCATCGCGGAAAGTAGCGGCCATGTGCTGCCAGGTTGTGCGCTCGCCACGTGGAGTCGGGTCGAAGCCGGTTTCCGGCATGACGAACGCCAGCACCACCCCCAGGATGATCATCCCGATCCCCCCGGCCAGCAGCGGCCAGTTGAGGCCCACGCTGCCCAGGCCCACCGCCGCGCCGATGCCCAGCAGGTTGCCCACCTGCCCAAACTGCCCGCCCCGTTGAAACACGTGGGTCAGGTGTTCCTCGCCCACTTCGCCGGCGATCCAGGCGGCCTCCGCTCCGCTGATGAAGGTGTAGGCCAGCCCGGAGATCACCTGGGCGAGCAGCACGGCGGCAAACGCCGGGATCGATCCTTCCACCAGTTCCGCCGCGCCGATAAACACAAACCCCAGGATCACCGAGAGGCGGCGGCTATAGGTATCGGCGACCACCCCGGTCGGCACCTCGAACACGAAGCAGGATAGCTCCAGCACCGTGCCGACGAGTACCAGTTGCAGCGCGTCCAGGTGGACGGTTTGCAGCCGGTAGACGGAGGCGAGCAAAAAGATGGTCGTCAGGCAAAAGGAGGACGCGGCCTCCATAAACAGGTACACGCGATACGCCCGCGGATTCTTCACAAGCACCAACCTTTCACAGCGCAAACGGCTGCGGATTAGGGATAGTCAGGCTCGTGAGACCTGCGGATCAGCAGAAGCAACAAGGCGGAGGAGCGCGGCGGAGCACGCCGGCAGGGAGGCGGAGGGAACACAGAGGTTCAGGCGCCGGAGATCCGGGCCTGAAGGAGCAAGCAACCGGCGGCGCCGGTCGAAATGCTAGGCCGTGCCCCGCGCGCCGTTCCCGCTCACCGCAAGGATCACAAGCGCTTTAATCGGCATCTGGACTAGC
>JAICKM010000339.1 GCA_025927935.1 Chloroflexia bacterium
CAGGCAGGCGTCGTAGCGTTAGCCCGCCTCTTGAGGGGCCGGGTGCTGCCGCGATGCAAAATCGTGACGCACACCCAGGCTGACATCGGTTCATCGACGACGATTACACGCCGAGCAGGCGCGCCGGGCGCGAAGATCGTTTATATTCGTTTGATTCTTCGCGTCCTGTAAGCCTGCTCGGTGCAGTGATGCACCGATGTCAGGGAATATAACCGTTCAGATTCGTACCAACTCGCCGGCAAACCTGCTACAATAGAGCCATAAGAGCCATAACGGTCGACGAGGAACCCGCGCAGTTGCGCGCGGGCTGTGGCCTTATAGGCGGAAGTGGCCCGCTTGCAGGCCACCCTGCGCGCAGGCACCGCCCAATTGCACGCCGTCCTGGCGGCTAGAATCACGTATTGACAAACACAGAACCTCGCGCCGGTACCTTTCGGGCGGCCAGCACAATCAGCGCTCATCGGGTCCGGCACAGGCCGCAGTTATGCCGCGGTGAGGCGCCCGCGGCGGCGGAGCAGGCCGACCCGGCGGGCACGCGGGCAGTCCAGGGGCAGACGGGCCAGATGCGTGGGGCGCGCCCGGGCTGGGGTACTGCACCTGCCCCACCACGGGATCGGCCCGCCCCAGGCCCTTGCGCCTTAATGAGAGGAGAGCCTAGATGACCGATCCACATGACGCACCTCTGGCGCTCGACACGCTCCTTGGCGGCGAAGACGCTCTCTTCGCCGTGCGCGCCAGCGCACCCGGCCCCACGGGCGTGCTGCCGTTGACCGAGGAGTTGCTGCTGAATGCGCCGAGCGGTGATGTCTTCGCCCTCAGTCAGAATGTCGGCATGGGTTGGGACCCGGCTGAGCTGGAGCACCCGCAGGTGCTTATCCTTAGCACCCAGGGCGGCATCCGCGCCCCGGACGGCACGCCGATCGCTCTGGGCTACCATACCGGGCACTGGGAGGTGGGCTTGCTGATGCAGGCCGCCGCCGAGGAGCTACGCCGCCAGGACGCCATCCCCTTCGCCGCCTACTGCACCGACCCCTGCGACGGGCGCACGCAGGGTACGCCCGGTATGCTCGACAGCCTGCCCTATCGCAACGATGCCGCACTGGTATTGCGACGCCTCATCCGCTCCCTGCCCACCCGCGCGGCGGTGATCGGGGTGGCGACCTGCGACAAGGGGCTGCCGGCCATGTTGATGGCCCTGGCGGGCACGCCGGACCTGCCCACGGTGCTGGTGCCCGGTGGCGTGACGCTACCCCCGACGGAAGGTGAGGACGCCGGTAAGATCCAGTCAATCGGCGCCCGCTTCGCGCACGGCGAGATCACCCTTCGGGAGGCCGCCGAGCTAGGCTGCCGGGCGTGCGCTTCGCCGGGCGGGGGCTGCCAGTTCCTCGGCACGGCTGCGACATCCCAGGTGGTGGCCGAGGCGCTCGGCATGGCCCTGCCGCACAGCGCCCTGGCGCCTTCGGGCCAGCCGATCTGGTTGCAGGGCGCCCGCGCCGCCGCCCAGGCGGCCTTGCACCTGCGCGCGCGGCGGCTAACCACCCGCGATCTGCTCACGGCGCGCTCCATACACAATGCGATGGTGGTGCACGCTGCCTTCGGCGGCTCGACCAACCTGCTGCTGCACATCCCGGCAATTGCCCATGCCGCCGGATTACCCCGCCCCACCGTGAACGACTGGATCGCGGTCAATCGGCAGGTGCCGCGGCTGGTGGACGTGCTGCCCAATGGGCCAAGCAACCACCCCACGGTGCGGGTCTTCCTGGCCGGGGGAGTGCCGGAGGTCATGCTCCACCTGCGCCGCATGGGCCTGCTCTATGAGGAGGAACGGACCGTGACGGGGGAACGGCTGGGCACCGTTCTCGACTGGTGGGAAGGCTCGGCGCGCCGGGCACGGCTGCGGGCACGGCTGCGCGCGCAGACCGGCGTCAATCCGGATACGGTGATCCTGAGCCCCGACCAGGCGCGCCGCCAGGGCCTGACCAGCACCGTGACCTTCCCGCGGGGCAACCTGGCGCCGGAAGGAGCGGTGATCAAGAGCACGGCCATCGACCCGCGGGTGGTGGATGCGGACGGGGTGTATCGCAAGCGGGGGCGAGCGCGGGTGTTTACGCGGGAGCGGGATGCGGTGCGGGCGATCAAGAGTCGCGGGCCGGACCGCGTGCAGCCGGGCGAGGTGATCGTGCTGTGCTGCGGGGGGCCGCTGGGCACGGGCATGGAGGAAATCTACCAGGTGACGGCGGCGCTCAAACACCTGAGCTGGGGGCGGGAGGTGGCGCTGGTGACCGACGCGCGCTTCTCGGGCGTGAGCACGGGCGCGTGCATCGGGCACGTCAGCCCGGAAGCGCTGGCGGGCGGGCCGATCGGCAAAGTGCGCGACGGAGACCTGATTCAGATCGTCGTCGACCGCAACGCGCTGACGGGCAGTGTCGATCTGGTGGGCGAGGGCGAGACAGAGTACGGGCCAGACGGGGGGACAGCGGCGCTGGCGGCGCGGTCCCTCCGGCCCGACCTGGCGCCGCACCCGGATCTACCGGCCGACACCCGGCTGTGGGCGGCCTTGCAACAGGTAAGCGGCGGAGTATGGGGCGGCAGCGTGTACGACGTGGACGCGATTACCGCCGCATTGGAGCGAGGGCAGGCGCGCGCCGCACTTGACATCCCCACGACTTGAACTCGGAGGCTCCTGTGAGCCCGCCAATTGGGTAAGCCCGAAACCTGCGAGTAAGCCGCGGAACCGGCCGGACACGGTGGCGAACAGCCACCGCGCCCCGAGCCGGCTCTCCTGCGCAAGGGAGCACGGGGAAAGCCCGGATTCCCGGGTCAAAAGTGGCCGCGCCCTACCCCGCTGGCTCCGGGGGGCGACCCGGCGATGGCGGCGGGGGCAGCGGCGGGGCGGGAGGGTCGATCCAGGCGCCGTCCGGCGCGATCAGTGCCTGGGCTCCTGGCGGTCCCCACGTGTCGGGAGCGTAGGGCTCAACCGGCACCACATTATCCAGCACCTGCTCCACGATCTCCCATTCCGCCTCGACGCTGTCTTGCCGCACAAACAGCGTGGCATCGCCTTGCAGCGCGTCACTCAGCAAGCGTTCATACGGCGTCATCTCGCCGGCTGTCCCGCGCACCGCCACCAACTCTGTCGGCTGGCCCACCATCGCCTCACCCGGCCGCTTTGTCTCGGCATACAGGGCGATGAAGACATCCGGGCTGATCCGGAAGCGATAATAGTTTGGCCGTTCCGGTTCCACGCTACGGAAAACCGTCTGCGGTGGCCGCTTCAGATCGACAATCACCTCCGTTGTGCGCACCGGCAGGCACTTGCCTGCCCGGATGTAGAACGGCACGTCGGCCCATCGCCAGGTGTCGATATGCAAGCGCACCGCCGCGAAGGTCTCCGTCGTGGACTCGGCCGCCACTCCGGGGATCTCCCGGTAGCCGGTATACTGCCCGCGCACCACCTCGCTGGGATCGATCGGCCGGATCGCCTTGAGTAAGGTGGCCTTCTGGTCGCGCACCGCCTCCGGGTCTTCCTTGGATGGGGCCTCCATCGTCAGCAGCGCCAGCACTTGCAGCATGTGGTTCTGGATCACGTCGCGGATCGTGCCCACCTCATCATAGAACTTGCCCCGGTCCTCGACGCCGAAGTTTTCGGCCATTGTGATCTGCACATTCGCCACATGGTCGCGGTTCCAGATCGGCTCCAGGAAGGTGTTGGCGAAACGGAAGAAGAGGAGATTCTGCACCGGCTCTTTGCCCAGATAATGGTCAATGCGGAAAATAGCCGGTTCCGGCAGATAGCGATGGAGTGTGGCGTTGAGCTCCTGAGCCGAGGCCAGGTCCCGGCCAAACGGCTTTTCGAGCACAACGCGCGCCCCGGTCAGGCCGCCGGCCTGGGCCAACCCGCCCACCACCGGCTCGAAGTAATCGGGGGGGATCGCCAGGTAGTACAGGGGGCGCTGCGCGGCCCCCAGCGCGGCCTTCACGCGCTGGTAGGTCGCCGGGTCGCTATAATCGCCGCCCACATAGTGCAGGAGCGGAGCCATCTTGGCCCAGGCCGCCGCGTCCACGCCGCCGTGGGCTTCCAGGCTCTGCCGGGCGCGCTCGCGCAACTGGTCATCGCTGAGCGACCGCCCGGCCACGCCGATGATCGGCACGCTCAGCGTGCCGCGTTGGACCATGGCCTGTAGGGCAGGAAAGATCTGCTTCGTCGCCAAGTCGCCGGTGGCGCCGAAAAAGACAAACACATCGGATCGCGCGTTAGTATCACCCATGGTGTTCCTCCTCGGTAGGCCGTCCGGCCGCTGGGGTGCTGCCTAGCGAGCATAGCAGAAACCAGGCCGTGCCACGCGGGCGGCGCCGGACCGCCCCGCTGTCACCGGCGATCAACAACGGGGGCGACTCCTGCGGCCCGGTGCCTGCACCGGCCCCGTCCACTCACGCCGGATCCGGGCCGGCCCCGGTGGCGGGGGTTTCCCCGCCCAACGGCGTGATCCCGATCATCATCGCCACCTCATGAGTAGCGCCCGGCGCGACGCTCACCGCATCGTCCAGCGCATTCCCCACCTCGACACAAATCATCTGCGTATATGTGTCCGCGCCCAGATCGGCCAACTGCGCCGCTTTCGCCCGGCCCGGATTCCAGATCACGGTCGATTGGCTACCTTCCTTCGCGATCTGGATGCGCCGTTGCAGGGCCGGGTCCTCGACATGGCAGGCATGAGTGGTATGCAGATACACCCTGTCTGTTTCATCGCGGATGGTGACGGGTCCGGCCTGCACCTGGCGCTGCCCCCCGGCGACTTTGTCGCTATAGGTGGTGCCCTCCAGGCCCTCGACGATCAGCCCGGCGAGGCTGCCGATGTAGAAGTAGCTATGCAGTGCCTCCGTGAGCGGCAGGGGTTGATCTCCCAGATTGTGGGTCGCAAGCACGACGCGCAACGCGCACCCGACCTGCACCGTCAGCGTGAGCGCAAAGGGATGCGGCCAGAGGGCGCGTGTGGCCGGCGTGTCGTCGAGGCCCAGGCGCAGCTCGGTGGTGCCGGTGTCCAGTTCGCCTGTCCCGCGAACCGCCCACGGGAGCGTGCGGACGAAGCCGTGTTGCGGTTTGGTCGGGTCGGTGGGGTGCGGGCCGAACCAGGGCCAACAAATCGGGATGCCGCCGCGGATGGCCTTGCCGGGCGCATAGCGTGCGTGCGGACTTAGGAAGAGCACCGGCGCGCTGCGCTGCGGCTGGAATGTCAGCACCTGGGCGCCCTGCAGCGCAATCTGCGCCGTGGCGGCCGCATTGGCGATCTCCGCACGCACCAACCCGCCGGAGCCGGCCCGAAACATGATGTGGCCAGGGATCGCAAACTGCGCGTTAAGGGCCTCCGGCGTCCACTCGTCCATGCCTGCCTCCTTGCGCCAATCGCCCGCTTGACGCTTATGGGCGGCGCCCCGCCCCCGCTCTAATAGGGGCCATAGTCAGGCAGTCGCCCGGCAAGATCCGCGCCAGCGGCCGCGCGGAACCTTGCACGCGGTATGTTTCCTGCTGTACGCGCCGCATTATGGCCGCTCACTTAGCAGGAGGAGCACACGCACATGGCAGATGAACACTTGCCGGCCCCCGCGCCGGACGAGGAGGCCGCAGATACGCTGGGCGGGAGTGGACTGGTCGAAAACGTGAAGGATCTTGCCCAGGCCGCCGGGGCCAAGCTTGGTGATGTGGCCGGCACCGTCGGCAAGGTGCTGGCGCCTCCCGCACAAGCCGCCGGCACGATGGCAAGCACCGTCGGTCAAGCCGCGCGAGATACCGCGCAAACCATAGCCGGTACGGTGGCGAGCACGGTGAGTTCCATCACCTCGAACACCGGCGAGGGTGAGGATACGGCGCCGCCTGACCATTCTGGCGGCGTACCGGAGACCGGTGCGGCGGTAGATGCCGGGTACATACAGAACCTGCCAGGCCAGGGCGCGGGCGGGCGCGAGACGATGTAAGGCCCGGCCTAGTCCCTGTATCTATGCCGGAGACCCGCGTTCCGGCGCCGGACTGCCGGTGGATGAGATCATGCCCCGCCCAGTGGCCTCGCAAGAGCCGCGATGCTGCTCAAGCAGCATTGTCAGGGCTGGGCGTCTCGGCGGCGCCGCGCATAGCGCCGGATGCAGAACCCGACACTCGCCAGGGCGACCCCGACTAGCGCCAACCCCCACCCGGACCCGGCGACCCCCGCCCCGGTGCGCGGCATGCCTGGCACGCCGCCGGTACCGGCCAAAGCTGACCGGTAGAGCGCCCCGGCGCTGGTAACGGCCAGCAGCGCCGGACCGGATGCCGCCGGGACGAACACTAACTGCGCAATGGCCTGCCCGGCCGGCGCGGGCGTGATCGCCGTCCAGACCTGGCGCGCACCGAGTTGGAAGACGCCGTGTGGCTGGGTGGGATCAGCGCTACCCAGATATCGCGTGCCGGTGGCCGGATTGTAGGCCGCCGTGCTCAGGTGATAAAAATCGCCGGCCCGCGGCAGCCCGGCATTGCGCGCCGTCCAGGTCTCGCCCGCATCCGTGGAGACATAGAAGCCGGCAAAGCTCACGAAGGTCAGCCGCTGTGGGTCCTGCGGATCCACGGCCAGGTCGCCGGGTCCCGGCAGATTCGGCAGTACCCGTGCCTTCCAGGTCTGACCACCGTCCGTACTGCGCGAGAGAGCGGGCGTGCCGCCCTCCGAGGCAAAGACCGCGTAGAGGTAGGCGCGATCGTTCCCCGCCTGAACCAGCAGGCGCCCATCATAGTTAGGGACGTTCGATCCCGGCAGTAGCTGCCAATGCTGTCCGCCGTCACGGCTACGATAGACCCCGCCACAGCCGATACCCATTACATCGTCCGGATCAATGGCGCTCACGGCGAGCGAGGCAGGGCCACCCGTGCGCGGCTGCCAGGTGCCGCCGCCGTCGGGGCTGCGCCAGAGCGTGCCGGGCCGACCGCTGCCGCACCCCTCGCCCGTGGCCGCGTAGAGGATCTGCGCGTTCGATGCCGCCACCTGCACTTCCGCCGCTGCAAAGGCGGTCGTGAGCGCGGTCCAAGAGACGCCACCATCGGCGGAACGATAGACGCCGTCCCCGGCGGCATACAGGGTGTAGGGCGGCGCCGTCGAGATCGTGACCGCTACCACATGCGCCGTCCCAATAGCAGCGGACTGCCAACCGGCCGGGAGCGGATCAGCCGCGGCCGGCCGCCCCATGCTCACGGCGCAGAGTAGGAAGAGAACGACCGCAGGGACAAATCTGTGTGTGTGTCGCATCTGCTGCTCCTTCGCTGATCAGGCATCAGGCCGGCCAACCCGCGACCGCCACCTCGCGCGCAGAAAGTTCGTCTTCGTGCTGTTCGCGCGATGCTACATAAGACTCCCGGCGCAGTATATCACATGGTGGAGAGGTTAGCCTACGGAACCATACG
>JAICKM010000754.1 GCA_025927935.1 Chloroflexia bacterium
CCGCCAGTTGCTCCAGCACGCGCAGCGTCAGGGGCAGGGCGAGCGGCCCGCCGGCCAGAGCGTCGCGGAGACTCCCGCCGCGCAGCCAGCGCATGACCAGGAAGGCGCCGGCCGGGTCGCGCCAGTAATCATAGAGGGGCACAATATGGGGATGCTCCAGGCGCGCCACCACCTGGGCCTCGGTCTCAAAGCGGCGAATAAAGTCGGGGTGATTGGCGAACTCGGCGCGGATGACTTTGACGGCGACATCGCGTCCCAGCAGCGGCTGGAAGGCACGGTAGACGGCGCCGAAGCCGCCCTGGCCGAGGCATTCGCGCAATTCGTACCCCTTGACGGTCTGACCGGTGAGTTGGTCCATGGTGTTACCTCCTCTGGCCGCGGGGCGATCTTGGACCGATATAGGTCTGGTACCCGATCGCGTGCCCATGCTGGCAAGGGCATGCGAGATCGGCTGCTGACAGGCGAACTACGGCCCGGCCCGCGCCTGGGCCGGAGGGACCTGACAACCCCAGCCACCGAACGCTACGGCCCCGGGCAGGTCGGTGCGGTGCCGGTGATGTTGTACTGAGTGCGTTCCTGATCGGTCAAGTCGCGGAACAGGTGCGCGCACAGGTAGCTGATCGTGTCGCGCTGGTCCACGTACCACAGGCGCGCGACGCCGTCAAGCGAGCCGGTGAGCACTGTCTTGCCGTCGGGCGCGAACGCCACGCCCTGGACAATATTGCTGTGCCCTGTGAAACGGCGGAGCTCACGCCCGGTGGCGGCGTCCCACAGCCGGGCGGTCTTGTCGTCGCTGCCGCTCAGCACCAGCTTGCCGTCGGGTGAGAAGGCCACATTTTCGACGAAGGCGCTGTGACCCGTGAGCCGGCGGAGTTCCTGGCCCGTGTTCGCGTCCCACAAGCCGATGGTCCCATCGCTGTAGCCGATGAGTACCGTCTTACCGTCGCGCGAGAACGCCACGGTGTCGACGAGGTTGGTTTGGCTGTCGAAACGGCGTATCTCGTAGCCAGTGTTTGCAGTCAGGAGCCGGACCGCACCGTCTTCCCCGCTAGCCAGCAACTGTCTACCGTCGGGCGAGAACTTCACCGAGTCCACAGGGGTATTCAACAATATGCCCACCAGTAAGGCCCCGCTGCCGGCATCCCACAAGTGCACGGTATCCGGTCCGCCAGTTGCTACCGTCCCCCCGTCAGGGGAGAAGGCTACACCGTAGACGGGCGCCGTGGAGGTGATGACACGTATCAGCGTGCCGGTCTGCGCATCCCATAGACGCGCCGTACTGTCGGGATTGCCGGATCCGGTGAGCAGCAATTTGCCGTCGGGCGAGAACGCCAGGCCGTTGATGTTGCCCGTGTGCCCTTTGAGGGTCAGCAGCAGCTGGCCGGTCTGCGTGGCCCAGATCCGGGCCGCCGAATCAGGTTGCGCGGCGCCCGTGGCCACGCGCTTGCCGTCCGGTGAGAAGATGGCGCTCCAAAGGTGCGTACCATCCACCGTGAACTGTGGCAGTACACGTTGCGCGGGCAGGTTCCAGAGACGCGCCGTCCCATCCGTGCTGGTGGTGAGCACCTGCTTGCCGTCCGGCGAGAAGGCGGCGCTCCACAGGCCGGCGTTATGCGCAATGATCCGATGGAGTTCCTGCCCGGTGGCGACATCCCAGATGCGGGCGGTCTTGTCGCTGCCTGCGGTCAGGATCGTCTTGCCGTCGGGCGAAAACACTGCCGTAAAGATGTCGCCAAGGTGCCCCACGAAGCGGCGCAACTCCGTTCCCGAGGCGAGATCCCAGAGCCGCGTGATCCCGTCCTTGCCGGTGGTCAGCACCTGCTTGCCGTCGGCGGAAAAGGCCCCGCCAAGGGCGCTGGCAGGATTGGCGATAAGCTGGCGGACTTCGCGTGCGGCAGCGATATCCCACAGCCGGCCGGTTTTGTCGAAACTCACGGTGAACAACTGCGTGCCGTCGGGCGAGAAGGCTAGACCGAAGATGGGAGCCTCGTGCCCGGTCAAAAGCGCGACCTCCTGCCCGCTGGCGACATCCCACACGCGGGCCGTGTTATCCCAGCTCCCGCTGGCGACCCGTTTGCCGTCGCGCGAGAAGGCAACCACGCTGACGATGTCACTATGCCCCGTGAAGGTCCGTACCGGCGCACCTGTCGCCGCAGCCCACAGGCGCATCGTCTGATCGCCGCTGCCTGTAAGGACCAGTTTGCCGTCGGGCGAGAAGGCCACGTTAGAGACGCCGCCGGTGTGGCCGGCAAAAGTGCGGATGAGCCGGCCGGTCGCGGCATCCCAGAGCCGGGCGGTGTTGTCGGCGCCGCGAGCGGTCAATACCCACTTGCCGTCCGGGGAGAAGACGGCGTTCGATTTTTCGCCGGTCAGGCCGTTATACTGTTGCAGGGGGTATTCGAGCGTGGCCGCCGCCTCGACCATGGCATCGCCCTCTGGGGTATACTGGGTGTTGAGGGAACGCAGCGCCAGCATGGCGACGAGTTGCGGGTCTCCGTGCGCCTGCAATACGTTGTTGGCTTCCGCCGCCAGGCGCAGCGCTTCGGAGCGGGTCAGGTCGGCCTGGACGGTGGCGCGGGCATTGCCGGCGGCAGCCCCGTTCGCCACGGCCGTGGCCCGTTGGGCGTCGGCGACGGCGCCGTTCGCTACTGCGGTGGCGGCATTGTTCTGCGCCGTCTGGCGCTGGCTCGCCGCCTCGCTCTGCTGCCCGAAGGCAAAGATCGCCAGCGTCGCCGCCACCGTCAGTAAGATCGCCAGCGCCCCCACCAGCCCGCGCAGCCAGTTGGCTGCGCGGCGCTGAGCGGTCGCCGCCTGCCGGGCTGCCGCCGCCGACTGGCGGGCCAGTTCCAGTTCGTGCGCCTGGCGCTCCCGCTCGGCGGCCGCCTGCTGTTCCGCTTCGGCCTGGCTGGCCGCCAGGTAGGCCCGCTCGTCGGGCGTCAGCGTCACCTGGCTGCCCCCGGCCAGCGCCGCGAACTGGGCCAGCCGCGTGCCGCTTGCCAGGAAACTGGCATCGCGATCCGCGCGCTCCCACTCGGCAGCGCCCGTGGCCAGTTGCCGCTGGGTGCGCACCTCCGTCCGGATCGTGTCCAGCCACTCGCGCAGCCGGCCCCAGGTGCGCAGCAGCGCTTCGTGCGCCACCTCCACCGTCGGCTCCCGCGTGATCGGGTCGCGGTCGAACGTCAGCAGGCGATATTGCCCGAACCCGTCCAGCACCGCGCTGAGCGCCTCCGCCGGGCCAAGGCCAGCCAGTTCGTGGCCGCGGACGCGCCGTCGCGTATCCTCGACGCCCTCGCCCAGCGTTACCAGGCGCAGCAACACCTGGCGCGCCAGCCTCTGCGCATCCGGGGCGAGCGCGGCGTAGATCTCCTCGGCCCGCCGCGCCAGCGCGCCCAGCACGCCGCCGCTGGCCTGGTAGCCGGCCAGAG
>JAICKM010000303.1 GCA_025927935.1 Chloroflexia bacterium
AAGGCCGGCCCCGCGCCGATGGTGATCCCCCAGCGCACCCGCCGCCCCATGAGCCGGGACCGCCTGACGGCGATCCTCATGCTGCTGCCCTCGATCCTGGCGATTGCTCTGTTTGTCTATGGCTTTATCGCCTGGAACGGCTGGGCGTCGCTGACCAATTGGCGCGGCCTGGGCACGATGAATCAGGTCGGGCCGATCCGGTTCCCGGCGGCGGATTTCTCCGGATTGAGCAATTACGACCGGCTCTTTCAGACCCCGCGCTTCCTTACCGACCTGCGCAACAACGCCATTTTCACCGTCGTCTTCCTCATCGGCTGCGTGGTGGTGGGCCTGGCGCTTGCCATTATGCTGGACCGCAAGGTGCGCGGGGAAGGCTTTTTCCGTAATGTGTTTCTGCTGCCGATGGCGCTGTCCTTCGTCGTCACCGGGACCATCTGGCGGTGGGTATTCCTGCAACTGGGCTGGGTGACGAACCCGAACCTGGCGCTGCCCGCGCTGATCATCGCGGCGATCTGGCAGGAGTCGGGCTTCACGATGGCGATGTTTCTGGCGGCGTTGCGCGGCATCCCGGCGGACATCCGCGAGGCGGCGCGGGTGGACGGCGCCAGCGAGTTCCGCATGTATAAGGATGTTGTGTTGCCTTTGATCAATCCGGTGGTGCTGTCGGCCCTGATCATCCTGGGCCACTTGTCGCTCAAGATCTTCGACCTGGTCTACGTCATGACCGGCGGCAGCCCGACGCTGGGCTATGCCACGGACATGCCGTCGCTCTACCTGTTCCAGTTGGCATTCGGCGACAACCTGTTCGCGCGGGCGGCGGCCGTCGCCATGATTATGCTGCTGTTTGTGGCGGTCATCATTATCCCCTACCTGTGGACCAATCTGCGCTCGGAGGTGGCGAAATGAGCAGCCCAACAATGGCCGTCGCGCCCCCGGCCCTGGAACAACCCCGGCAATCCGCCGGGCGGATCGTGCTGTATGTGCTGGTGATCATCTTCGCCGTCTTCTTCCTGTTTCCCCTCTATGTGGGCATCAGCACGGCGCTGAAGACGATGGGCGAAGTCACGCGCACCAGCATCTGGGCGCCGCCCACCGCGCCGACGCTGGAGAACTTCAAGCTGGCCTGGGACGCGTTGAGCAAGGGATTTTTGAACAGCGTCTATCTGGCGATCCCGGCGGTAATCATCTCGTCGATCCTGGGCAGCCTGAACGGCTATGTGCTGGCGAAGTGGCGGTTCCGCGGGTCCAACCTGATCTTCGCGCTGATCCTCTTCGGCATGTTCATTCCCTACCAGGCGATCCTGATCCCGCTGGTGCAGTTCCTGCAAGGCGTCGGGGCTTACGGCAGCATCCCCGGCCTGATCCTGGTGCACGTGATCTACGGGATTCCGATCACCACGCTGATCTTCCGCAATTACTATGTGGACGTGCCGACCGAGCTGATCGAGTCGGGCACAGTGGACGGCGCGGGGTTCTTCGGCATCTACCGGCACGTGGTGTTCCCGATCAGCGTGCCCGCCTTTGTGGTAGTGCTGATCTGGCAGTTCACGTCGGTGTGGAACGAATTCTTGTTCGCCGTGAGCATTACGAGCAATCCGGTGGTGCAGCCGATCACGGTGGCGCTGGCCGGGCTGGGGGCCAGCACCGCGGGCACGAACTACGGCATGCAGATGGCCGGGTCGCTGCTGACGGCGGTGCCCACGCTGCTGGTCTACATCTTCCTGAGCCGCTACTTCATCGAAGGTCTGCTGGCCGGGTCGGTAAAGGGCTAGCGCGGCGCCGCTCAGCGGCACCCGCGATCCCTACATGCGGAGGCTCCTGCAAAGGAGCCTCCTTTTCATGCCCGCCCGCCGGGGTTATTGCCAAGCATCCATGCACCGCGAAGGCGTGAAGAACGCGAAAATTACTCATCCTAGCTGTATTCCTCATGCCCTTCGCGTCATCGCGGTGCCGTTTGCAGGCGAATGGCCCGGCCACGCCTTGACATTCAGGCGGCGATGGGGTATACTCTAACCATAGCGACGCGGAGTGGAGCAGTGGCAGCTCGTTGGGCTCATAACCCAAAGGTCGCAGGTTCGAATCCTGCCTCCGCTACCAAGACCAGAGGCCCCTGTACAGGGGCCTCTTTTTTGTGCCCGTTACCCCGCGGATTTGTCCGGCCCGGCATTGACGCTGTGCTCTGGGGCAGGCTCCACGGATACGGACGGCTGGTCCAGATAGCGCAGCATTTTGTCCCAGGGGCGCGGCGGATAGGGGGCGCCGCGCTTCGCCAGGTATTCGCGGGCTTTGCGCCGTCCCAGCAGCATGAACTGGAAGATATCGATAGGCGACCCGGCCACCGGCATGCGATCGGTGTCCTGGCGCCCGGAACCGGTCAGGAATGCGCTCGGGCGGAACACGAGGCGGCCATCCTCCGGCGCCAACTCGCCTTTGATCAGCAGTTCATGCTGCCCACTGAGATCGGGATTGTGGCGATGGAAGAGCAGACACGCCTTGCCTGTCATGCCCTGGAAGAGCGCCCCCGTGCCGGAGAGGATCATGACCTCGCGGGCGGCGTCGCACTCCACGGCACACCGCGCGCTGAACGGGTATTCTTCCGCATCGACCAGGGTCAGTACTCCAGTCGGATAGACCTGGGCGCAGGCGATGAGTTGGTTATTCCACATAGCTAATCTCCACTGTGGTGCGGACGGCGCCGAAATCGCGGCCCGGCCAAACCAGGATGCGTCGCGGCTGTACATAGATGGCGATGCGCTGGAAGTAAAACGTGAACAGGGAGCGCGTCACGGGGTTGCGCATGAGTTGGCGCGTGCGCGGCTGGCGGCGCACCGCCTCCCGCAGCAGGTCATACGTCCAGGGCGGGTCGTCGGTTAGCTCGGCTACAGTGGCGGCGCCCTGGACCAGCACGGCGGGCGGGTTAGGCAAGTCCGCGCCGGTAGGATCAGAAAAGAGCAGCGCGACCTCGGGGTGGCGCCGGGCATTGTAGGTCTTGACCGGGAAGGCGATGGACGCGGTTACGATCAAGCGACCTTCGGGCGCGTCATAATAGAATTCGGTGGGCCAGGTCAGGGGCTGGCCGGATTTGTTCACGGTCGTGAACTCGCAGGTGCGGAACTCGCGGAAGACTGCCTCCACGTCCGCCGGTAGCGCTAGCGCAGGCATCGGTTTCTCCTTGTCTCCTTTTAGTGAGCCGCGGTCTCTTCAGCATGGGGCAGCCAACGGGCGGTAACCTGCCGCTCGACCATGCCCGGCGCCGGCGGGGACACGCGGCGCAGCGGCCAGATTGCCGCTTGCATCTGGTGGGCATAGTGCAGCAGCGGTGCCGTGTCGGGCAGATGGAGACCATGGGCCAGGGCCATGGTGTTCTGCGTGATCTCGGCGGCGGCGGGCTGCAACGGCCAGACGGGATGGTAGATGTCGCAGCGATACATCTGCCCGCGCGGGTCGGCGCTGTAGTAGCAATAGCGCTCGGTCAACCAGTGGGCCAGGCTGCCGGGCGCGGCGGTGAAAGCAGCCGCCGTGGGGCGGTAGGTCGCCGTGAATGCGGACAGCGGTGCTCCCCGTTCAATGCGCTGCGCGGCGAAGGCGAAACCGCCATCCGCTGTGGGTTGGTGATCGATCCGGGCGGCCTGGTAGGCCAGGCGGAACCACGGCTTCGCCAGGGCAATCGCCGCCCGATTATCTGCATCCAGGCTAAGGAACAAGACACCCGGCTGGCCGTTCAACGTGACATAGGTACGCACATTGATCTCCGGGAAGTGTGACACCCACCCAACCGCGGGGAACCCGCGCAGGCGGATGCCGCTCAGGCGGAAGGCCACAATGCCGACCCACGCCTGGCCGGCGTAGGTATCGATCTCCAGGTTCGCGGGGACCAGGGGCCGCAGCGCGTCGATGGCGATGGGCCAATGGGCGAACAAGAGATTGTGCCAGGTTTGCGCCATAATCCACGGTCCGGCGGGCAGTGGCTGCTGCCGGTGGGCAGTGTGGCGAAGAATATCCATTCCCTATGCTCCTGCTGAAACTAAAGCCAACGCTGGGTGCAATCGGGTAGTCACAAGGCGCGACCTCTCCCGGCAGGTTGCTGCTCCGTTTGCAGCGCCCTGTGCATAATTCTGATGGGCAGCCGGGCCGGTTTCAAACCGGCTCCTACAAGGAAGCGTGCTGGGGCCGCGCCGCAGCGCGCCGCGTTGCGCGAACTAAGCGGCAGGGTTGGGCCGGCGGGCGTCCATGGCGAAATAGAGGGCCGTGGCAGCGGCCAGGAGGCCGGTGATGCCGGCGATGAACACCCAGGTCAGGGGATTGGCCGTCTTGAAATCACCCCAGGCGCGCACCACGGCGACCAGGATAAGGGCCAGCGCGATAAGCTGGGACTGGATCAAGATACGCCAGGCGCTCCAGCGGGCTTCGCGGCCCAGCACCAGGCCGACCACACCCGGCAGCGCGAACCAGCCGGCCACCACGCGCGCCGTCAGCGCCGTAAGCTGCCAGGGCCAGATGCTGATGGCGACATCGGGCACGATGAACAGAAACAGCGCGATGACGAGCATCCCGGCACCGACGACGGTGGCCGCCAGGCGGATGCGTTCCGGCACTGCGATATCGCCCGCGCCCAGCGTGCCCGGATCGGTCACACGATTGCGGAACCAGAGCGCGGGCACGAGGAACGGCGTGATGATATAGAGAATGGTCCAGGCATAGAAGGAGACGTGGTTATGATTGAAGCGGTCCCAGTGCAACACGGTGGCAAGGCCCATAAACCAGGTAAAGGCGGTGATGGGGAAGAAGCCCCGTGTGATCTCGTGCCAACCTTTGGCGCGCAAGGCGCCGATAAAGAACCAGGCGCCCGAAAGGTAGCCGGCGCCCATCAGCAGCGGTGTCATGTTCGGCTTGATGGTCCAGGCGAAGAAGTCGGCGGTGCGATCAGGCATGAGATAGAGGATGGCGGAAGCAATAATCAGGACCAGAACGATAAAGGCGGCAATCACGCGAATTTCGGGGAAGATACGATCGGTGCCGGCCAGGGCACTGCGCATGGCGCCCGCGCTACCCTGAGATTGTCCGGTCAACTGGTCGTTAATCATGGTGCGGTCTCCTCTGTGTGCTAACTGCTTGGCGCGGCCAACGATCCTTGATTTGTCCCACACATCAAGAATAGCGCTTCTTTGCCTGCGGTAGATCCGGGATTCCACGGTATTTGCCGCGGCTGGCGGTACGGCATTTAGTCGGTCATGCTACGCGCCGCCCGCGGCGGGCAACCTTGCGCCGGGTAGGGATGTGGGAGACGCGCTCCGGGGGAACGCCTCTCCCACGCCTACCCTTGCGGGCCGCCCGCGCCTACGGGTGGCAGCGGGCCGGTGTCACCGAGCGGTCGGGGTTGCTGCACAGCGGCCCCAGGTTGGTCGTCGCATCGGGCAGGCTGATCATCGCCAGTGGGCCGGCGCGGTGCTCGCCGTTGAAGGGCGTCGGGTGGGTCACGTCGAAGCCGCAGGCCGCCGCGTCTTGCGGATTGTTGAACCAGAAGCCGACATGGAACGTGTTGGTGGGTGCCAGATTAACATCGGGATCGAAGCCGAAGATCTGATCCAGCAGGATGGTGTTGATCTCGACATGGGCGCTGCCGCTGCTGTTGGCCTCGACATCGGACTGGTACCAGGCCATACCGAAGTTGGTGAAGTTCGGGTCGGGCGTGCCGTTGGCGAGCAGCGAGCTGCGCTGCACGGTGAAGAGATCAAAGGCCAGGCCCGGCTTGATGTTCTGAAGTTTCAGTTCGAGTTCGTCGTTCAGCCGGCCGCGCTTCACCTCGACCTTGGCCTTGGGCGGGCGGCGAGTGTCGCCGGGGTACTGGGCCAGGCAATTCACGAAGCGCGCATTGGGCGTCAGATTAAACTCGATTTCGCGGGGCGGTTGGGCGACCGCCGTTATCGTCTGCGCGGCGGCCAGCGACGGCAGCAGCGCCAACGCCCCGACCATCATCAGCGCCGTGGCGCCCGGCAAGCGCAACCGGGGTCCCGCCCCGGAGCCGAACCCCTTGCCGCCGGCCAAAGCCATAAACAATCGTGCCATCAAAGATGCGAATGCCTTCATGTTCTGTCTCCTTACGTTACTTTCTGTTCAACTCCCGCTTGCGGGCAGCCGGCAAGCGGAACCACAACCACTGTTGGCTAGCCGCGTGATGTAGCAACGCTCGCTGTGCGTGACCCGCGATTACCGCCTCTATCCCGGTTGCGGCTCGGCCAGGAGCGTTTGCACACTTCCACAATAGCCGGAAGTGGCGGAGGGCGTATGCGGGATTCCCCGGTATCGTGCGGGGCGGGAGTACGGTAATTACGGAGCGGGGCAATGCCGGGGCAACACCGTATCCTGCCTTGCAAGGGCGGCATCCCGGTGGGCGGCCATAGGATCCCCTGCTCCCCCGCCCTCCGCGGGAAGGAGAGAATCGATGATGTGAAGAGAAGTAACTCCCCCCCGTGGCGGGGCGCGGCTGGGGGAGAGGTTGGTCCGGAAGACTGGCTAGGAAGCGCGGCGGCCTGGCTGCCGGATCCACCGGGCGCTGCCCCAGACCCAGGGCGCGTAGAGCAGGAAGCTGAGCAGCAGCGGCCCGGTCGCCAGGGCGGGAGCCACCACCAGCAAGGCCGTCGCCAGGACGGCGCTGGTCCACTCGGCGGCGCCCAGCCAGGCGAGCGGGCGGGGATACGTGGGGGTGGCGAAGAGGGCGGGTAGCAGGAGCAGGCCCGCGACGGAATAGAGTCCGTAAGCGGTGACATTGGTGAGCGCGTTCGCCAGGGTCTCGAAGCCTAGATACGTGAGGGTGGCTGGTTCGCGGGCAGCGACCGGCAGCCCCCGCGCGAGCCCCGCCATCGGCGGCAGCACGGCCAGCTGGATCACCACCCCGGTCAGATCGACCGCCATGGCCGGGAGCGCCAGCCCGACAGCCAGGGCGCGCCACTGGCGCGGCCCGGCGAGATGGCGGGCCAGCGCGTAGTAGCTCCAGGCGAAGGTGGTGGTGACGACGAACCAGAACGCCCACCCGGCCTGCCACTGGCCCGCGTGCGCGGCGATCCAGGCCATGCGCGCCGCCAGGTCGCCGCCCTGCGCCGGGGTGCCGGGGGCCAGCACCAGCGCGGCATCGGCGGGGGCCAAAACGCTGTTGACCAGCCCGGCGACCAGCAGCACCGCCACGTCGAGCCACCGGGCCGGGGGCGGGTCAGGGTCCGGCATGCCCGGCCTCGGCCAGCGGCGCTCGGCGCCTGGTCAGCAGCAGGACCAGCGTGCCGGCGACGGGCAGCAGGGCCAGCGCCAGGTAGAGAGCGACCAGGCCCTCCGCCCCCGGACGCAAATCGGCGGCATGGAGCAGCGGCAGCAGCGCCAGGCCCAGCCCGGTGGGGATGGCTTGCAGGAACATGAGCCGGGTGCGCCGCCAATCGCCGTCCCAGAGCGTCCAGCTATAGGCTACGGCCAGCGTGCTGAACCAGACTCCGACGATACCGCCGACCAGTGGCGTCAGGGTCCACGGCCAGAACTGGTTGACGACGGCGACATTGGCGAGCAGGCCCAGCCCGGTCAGCCCGCAGGCGGCCAGGCCCAGGGCGGCCAGGGCGCGGGCCAGGGGCGGCATCGGCACCTCCACGGGCAGGCGCCCGCCGTGGGCGCGCTCCTGGGTGAAAAAGACGATAGGCGCGGCGACGAACAGGATACAGTACATGGTCAGCCAGTAGGCCAGGTGATACCAGGGGTGCTTCAGGAACGGCCCCATATTGAGGAAGGTCACGAGCGTGGCGGTGATGGAAAAGAGAGTGATCACGACGAGGGTGACGCGCGCCCGTGCCCAGGTGGGTTGGAGCACGCCCAGGCCCACCAGCAGCAGCGCGTTGCCGTACATGACGCCCAGCAACCGGGCGCTGGCCGGGGGAGTGACGGTCCAGACGAACCACTGCTCGGTCTGGTCGGGGATC
>JAICKM010000708.1 GCA_025927935.1 Chloroflexia bacterium
TATCCATGATGCGCCAGCCGTCGGGCACCTCGCTGACCGGCACGGTGCGCGTCTGCGCGTCGGCGGAGAAAGCATCGGCGATGACCACATCCTGCGGCACCAGCAGGCTGACTCCCTTCTCGCGGGCCTGGGTCAGCAGGCGCTCGGCTTCGGGGACGAGATCGGCCTCGACCAGTGAGTCGCCGATGTTGTAACCCTGGGCGCGCAGGAAGGTGTTCGCCATGCCACCGCCGATCACCAGGCTATCCACCTTGGTTAGCAGGTTGGTGATAACGCCCATCTTATCGCTGACCTTCGCGCCGCCGAGCACGGCGACGAACGGCCGCTTCGGTGATTCCAGCGCCTGGCCCATGATGCCGACTTCCTTCTCCATCAACAGGCCCAGCGCGGACGGCAGCAGGTGGGCCACGCCTTCGGTCGAAGCGTGAGCGCGGTGGGCGCTACCAAAGGCGTCGTTGACATACACATCGCCGAGGGCGGCCAGCCGGCGGGCAAAGGCCGGGTCGTTGGCCTCTTCCTCCTTGTGGAAGCGCAGGTTCTCGATCACCAGCACCTCGCCCGGTTTGAGGGCCTGGGCCGCCGTTTCGGCGGGTTCGCCCACGCTGTCGGCGGCGAAGTGGACCCGCACGCCGGGCAGCAGGTCGCGCAGATGCGCAGCCACTGGTTCCAGCGACAGGTTGGGGGTGACGCCCTTGGGCCGCCCCAGGTGCGACATCAGGATGACCGCCGCGCCGCGGTCCAGCAGCGCCTTGATCGTCGGCAGGGCCGCGCGGATGCGGGTATCGTCTGTGATCGCGTTGGTCTTTTTATCCAGCGGCACGTTAAAATCGACGCGGACGAGGGCGCGCTTGCCCTTCAGGTCCAGATCGTCCAAAGTACGCTTAGCCATGGTCTGCTCCTTATAAACGTAAAGGGCCGCCAACCCTCGCCCGAAATGCCTTACACCGCTCCGCGAGCAGTGAAAAGCTGTTCAAGCTGAGCGTTGGCGGCTGATTACCGATAGCTCGCGTGTAAGTTAGATGCCCTTCTCGGCCACATAGGCGGTCAGGTCGGCGACACGGCAGGAATAGCCCCACTCGTTGTCGTACCAGGCAATGACCTTCACCATCTTGTCGCCCATCACCATCGTGGACAGGCCATCGACAATCGCGGAGTGCGGGTCACCGCGGAAGTCCATGGAGACCAGGGGCTCGTCCGTGTAGGCGAGCACATCATATTCCGCATCATCGTTGTTCGCGGCGGTCATCAGCGCCTGGTTCACGCTGTCCACCGTCACTGGCTGCTCGGTCTCGGCCACAAAGTCGATGATCGAGACGGTGGGGGTCGGCACGCGCAGCGCGAAGCCGTCGAACTTGCCCTTCAACTCCGGGATCACCAGGGCCACGGCCTTGGCCGCGCCGGTGGTCGTCGGAATGATGTTTTGGGCGGCGGCGCGGGCGCGGCGCAGGTCCTTGTGCGGGAAGTCGAGGATCACCTGGTCGTTGGTGTAGGAGTGGACGGTGGTCATCATGCCGCGCACGATGCCGAAGTTGTCTAGGATCACCTTGGCGACCGGCGCCAGGCAGTTCGTGGTGCAGGAGGCATTGGAGATGACATTGTGCTTGGCCGGGTCGTACTTCTCCTCGTTGACGCCCATGACGATGGTGATATCCTCGTTCTTGGCGGGCGCGGTGATGATCACCTTTTTGGCGCCGGCCTGGATGTGCGCCGCCGCCTTTTGGGCATCGGTAAAACGCCCGGTCGACTCGATCACGATGTCGACACCGAGGTCCTTCCAGGGCAGGTTCGCCGGATCTTTTTCCGCCGTGACCATGATGCGCTGATCGTCCACGATGATGGCGTTGCCCTCGACCGAGATCTCTTCATCGGTCTCACCGTAGTTGGTGTCATATTTCAGCAGATGGGCCAGGGTTTCGGCGTCCGTCAGGTCATTCACCGCGACGACTTCGATCTCGTCGGGATACGATTCGAGCAGTGCCTTGAAGACCTGCCGGCCTACCCGGCCGAACCCATTGATTCCCACACGCGTAGCCATGATTCGGTAACTCCTTTGCTTCCTATCTAAACCTCTCCGGTGTTTGGGCAAGGGACCGCAGCCCCGCCAGCCGCCCAAACCCCAGGTTGGCATATCTATTTTCCGCTGCCGTTACTCATTATAGCAGCCCGTTATCGCCACGACGGTGAATGTTAGTGGCTGATTTGTAAAAATCAGGCGGCGCTCGCGGGGCGAGGCAACCGGTGATCGCGCGCCGGGCCCCCGCAAAATCCTAATGCGCCGCCGAGCCGCGCCCATTCGTGCTGAATGTGGGCGCCGGGTCGCGTTGCCGCTTTTCCTCATAGAGGCTCAGCAAGGCTTGGGCCAGGCGATCCGGGTCGTGGCGCAAGGGGTTGTGCGGATTGACGACGGGCGCACGCACAAACTCCACTCCGGGATAGGTGGTGTCGGCGGGCAGGGCTACCGGCTGCACCTGCCACTCCGGCTTGATCAGGCCGGCGGGTTCCAGGTCGGCATTGACCAGGACATAGTCGAACACGCCCGGTCCGACGTGCCGGCGCAAAGCGTGGACATGCTCCAGCACTCCGAACTTGTCGGTCTCCCCCGGCTGCGTGGCAACATTGCAAACGTAGACCTTGACTGCGGGCGAGGAGCGCACGGCGCTCACAATGTCCGGCACCAGCAAGTTCGGGATGACGCTGGTATAAAGCGAGCCTGGCCCCAGGACGATGAGGTCGGCTTCCAGGATAGCGGCGATGGCGTCCGGGTAGCCGTGCGGGCGTTCCGGCGTCAGGAAGGCCCGGCGTACCGCCGCTTTGCCTTCCGGCAGACGCGATTCGCCGGACACAATCGTGCCGTCTTCCAACTCGGCGTTCAGGGTGACGTTGGCGAGGGTGGAGGGCATGATGTCGCCCCGGACTGCCAGCACGCGCGAGCACTCGCTGATGGCGCGCTCAAAATCGCCGGTCACGCCGGTCATCGCGACGAGAAAGAGATTGCCGAAAGGATGGCCCTGCAATTCGCCCGCGTCACTGCCGAAGCGATACTGGAACAGCTCTTCCATGAGCGGCTCCACGTCGGCGAGCGCGATCAAGCAGTTGCGAAAGTCGCCCGGCGGCAAAATGCCGAGGTCGCGGCGCAACCGGCCCGAGGAGCCGCCGTCGTCGGCGACCGTCACCACCGCGGTGATGTGGTCGGTATAGCGCTTGAGGCCGCGCAGCACCGTCGGCTGCCCGGTGCCCCCACCGATGGAGACGATCCGCGGTCCTTCGCGCGGCAGCGAATAGCGGATGGGCGCGAGCACCGCCGGACTCGTGACCGGCCGCCCGCGCTGCTGGGCCGCCGTCACGGCGCGCGCCAGCCCGCGATAGCCCAGGACCGCTCCCGCGATCCCGACGATGCCGACCAGGATCTCCCGCCACGGATGCGGGATGAACTGGAGGGTCGCCCAATAAAAGAAGGTGGTCCCTGTCTGCCAGATGATGAACATCCGGTAGAGATTGGCGACCAGCATCGCCAGGCCCAGGCCAATGACGGCCAGGCTGAGGATTAATAAGGCTGCCCAGGGGCGCAGCCCCAGCCCCGCCGGGAGCCATGAGGCCAGCCCCCCTTTGAGCGGCGGTGGTGTTCCGCGTGCCGGGGATAACTCGGTCCCGCGCCCATTCGACCGGCCCTGTTGTGCCAACTAGCTACCTCCTTCAACAACTGCCATCCCTGGGGACGGCGCCCTATTATACCATA